>JAUICT010000086.1 GCA_030429325.1 Bacteroidia bacterium | reverse complement strand
TTATAGTTAACCAAAAGCTTTATGAAGCAATTAAAAAAGTTAAAGCCAGTTGACACTCTTTCACTAGTTGATAAAGTTGAACTAAGGCTATTGGAGTTTTTTAAGGAAAATAATCTTGGACCTGGCGACCCCATCCCAAAAGAATTGGATTTTGCCACCAACCTTGGGGTCAGCAGAACTGTTGTTCGTGAAGCTCTATTGCGGTTGCGGACCTTGGGGCTCATTGAATCCAAAAAACACAGGGGGATGATATTGAAACAACCTGATATCATCAACAATTTTGAGCGGATAATGGATCCCACCCTATTGGGCACGAAGACCTTAAAAAATCTGTTTGAGCTTCGGATGATCCTTGAAATGGGCATGGCCGATTTTCTTTTTGAGCACAAGACACAGAAAGAGCTTGATGAACTGGAAGAAATAGTTGAGGCGGAAGAGGCCACGAGCACAAGTAAGGTCAGGTTCTCATTGGACAAGGAGGTTGCCTTTCATGGAAAACTTTATCAGATTTCCAAGAATGACACACTACAGAGGTTCCAAGGGTTGCTCTTGCCTGTTTTTGAATATGTTTATTTAAAAGAGACCAAGAACCGTGATTTGGATGATTATCATTACACAAAAGGCACATTTGTTACCCATAGAATGCTTTTGGACAATCTAAAAGTAGGCACTCCCGAGACGTTTAGAAATGCTATGCGAAGACATTTAGAGCCCCATTTTGACCATATTTTCAAAAACGGAAAAAAGTAATTTACCACACCTTAGGCACAATGGGCAAAAAGATTTTATTGCCCTTCTTCCTTTAATTCAGACCCTCTGGAAATAAAAAGGGGCCGACCAATGTCGAGCCCCCTTTCTCTTGAACTAAACTAAACTAACTCAAAACAATCAATCAGATTTTATTGCCATCCGGGTGTTTGTTCCAACAATGGGTTTCTTCCTATCATATCTTCCGTAATGGGCAATATCAATTTATACTCATCGCCAGAGTTAAGAAAACTTACATTATCTATCACAAAGCTGTCTCCGGCACGTCTTAGATCCCACCAACGTTTTCCCTCACCAATAAACTCCTTATAACGCTCATTCAAAATAGCATTGGCATTGGCGGTTTGGGAACCATTCACATAGGCATGGGTACCAGGCTCATAATTTTCGCCATAAGCCCTTTGACGTATTTGGTTGATTTCCGCAGAGGGGTCTTCCCCAAGAAGGTTCTTGGCTTCGGCCAATAACAAGAGTACATCAGCATATCTGTACAATGGCACATCATTTTCAAAAATTCGTTCAGAGCCATCTACTTGGCCCAAAAACTTTTTGAATATGGACCCAAAATATGTTGGTTCGCTATAGGTGGGATAACCGGCTCCGCCATTGTCATCCGTATACAATCTAATGAATGTTGCATCCTTTCGGGCATCGTCATTGTCATCCAACAATAAAATGGTTTTCTCGGATTGTCCATATCTATTTGCCCCTGCAATAATAAAATCGGCCATGGATTCTCCCGCAGCGTTGAACTGGGGATTGATTTCCGTACTTCTCCCTGTAAAACTGTTATAAATATTCGAGGCTTCATCACGCTGGTACTGAACAGCAAAAATAAACTCACTGTTTCCTTCGTTTGGCACTCCCCACAAATTATCGATGCTGGGTTCCAGGCTTATCCCAAAAGAAGCGATTTGTTGTAGAGCCGTTTTGGCCTCAGTAAGGTCGGCATTTCCACCTCCCATTAAATTCCCAGACCATATATAGACATCGCCTTTGAGCGCTAAGGTGGCCGCCTTGCTCCAAAAATTCTTGTTGCCCGCCCAAAAACTATTGTCCGAACCAAAAGCGTTCAACGAAGCTTCAATATCCGATTTTATGAGGGCCATAACATCACTTTGGGGCGATCTTTCCCTACTTAATTCGGCTGGGTCAACGGTTGCCAAAGGTTCCAAGATGATAGGCACATCACCCCAGGTTTTCAATAAAGTGTAGTAATACAATGCCCTTAATCCGTAGGCTTGACCAATTAGATGATCTTTATCGGATTCGTTGACAAAATCTATTCCCGGCACATTGATCAAAAAGTCATTGATCCGATGAATCTGGGTATACAATCCTGCCCAACCTCCAAAAGGAGCGGTTGAGACCGTAAAGCTCGATTCTATCAATGACACATTTGCTGGCGATTCATAGGTTCTTCCTCCCCATACATCGCTTCGTATTTCTCCGAACAACCATAAGGTTCCAAATGCATCCCTTAAATTCGCAAACATTCCCGTATGTGCTGTCCTTGCGCCTTCTTCGGTATCCCAATATCCGGCAGTTGTCAATTGACTTGGTGCAACCAGTTCCAATTCGCTTTCACAAGCAAAGAGGCCCAGCGCGACTGTTAATATTACGATATACTTTCTCATTTCTGTATTTTTTTAAAATGTTACGTTAAGTCCAATGGTAATGGTTTTGGGTACTGGAAATTCACCGTACTGTACACCACCAACCTCAGGGGTATCCCCGCTCATACTCTTAAAATAATGTAGGTTGGTTCCTGTTAGATTGATGCTCAACCTTTTAATTACGTCATTAAAATATTCAGTAGGCACATTGTACGTCAACGTTACCTCCCTCAAGGCCAAATAATCCCCTTTTTCCCAAAACTTTTCGTTGCCTTCGGTCTGCAAACTTCCTACACTTTCGCTTCCCCTCCAGACGTTCTTGGTTCCGTTTACGAACACAAAACGGGGCCAGTCAGTATCGGTGTTGTCAGGTGTCCATGAATCCAAGACCTCGATGGGTTGTTCCAAATTACCCTGCGTCTGTGCATATCCCTTATTTCTGATATGGTTCCATACCAAGTGCCCTGTAGCAAAATCCGTTTGAACGAACAGACTAAAGTTTTTATAGGTAAGGCTCGTGTTGAAACCTCCGATAAAATCTGGTGTGGTACGCCCTATGACCTTTCTGTCAAGGTTATTGATTATGCCATCCCCATTTTGATCTACCCACTTTACATCACCTGCCCATCTTTGGTTACGGCTGGCCCCGGGCACATACTCGTCGGTAATGCCATTATCGGCATCAGCCTCGGCCTGGTTGGCATAAATAGACTCCTGTTCGAAGGCCACAACCAAGTCTCCGCCGTAACGCTGTCCTTCCTGAAGTCCTCCGACCCACTCTTCTTGGCCCGTAGCAGGATTCCAAATCAAGGTTCCGCCCTGCCTGTTCAAATCATTATCATTTTCAGGAAGTTCCACTACATAGTTCTTATTGGAAGTAATGGTTGCCCCCATACTCCAGGCAAAACCATCTTTTCTGATGATATCGCCATTCACCTGCAGCTCAAAACCTTTGTTCCTATAGGTCCCATTATTGGTAAGTATACCACTAAAGCCCGTATAATATGGTAATGTAAGACTTGCCAACTTATCCTTGATATCCCTTGTATAAACATCCGCTATGAACGACAGTCTATTATCAAACAAAGACACATCCAACCCTACATTGAACGTGGTTGCTTTTTCCCATTTCAAATCCAGTGTTGACAAGCTGGAGTTGGCATATCCCGTTTGACCATTGTACACTCCTTGCGAACCATAAGAACCATATACCCCATAATTGCTCAAAACATCTTGATTCCCGTTTACACCGTAACTCAATCTAGGTTTAAATATGCTTATGGCCTTGCCCAACCCTGAATTTTGGAAGAAGTCTTCGTTGTGCGCATTCCAACCAAGTGATACCCCTGGAAAGAACCCAAACTTATTGTTGCCCAATCTTGAAGAACCATCATTTCTGAATGTAAACCCAACCAGATATTTATTGTCGTAATCATATAACAATCTTCCAAAAGTTGAAGTAATCACGTACTCTGTTTCAAAACTGTAAGGAATGCCATTAGCTTCGGCTCCTGCATTGAGTGTCTGGATCAAATCCGTTGGTGAATTTCTTGTACCAGCCGATGTTTGAAAAACATTATCCTTAAAATATTCAGTCCCAACCAATGCATTGACATTATGGTTACCAAAAGACTTAATGTAGCTCAAGGTTCCAGTCAACTGGTTTCTCAGGGTCCTTTCCAAACTAACACTTGCTTCACGACCTGTACGCAAAGGCCCAGTGGTGCTGCCCACTCTATAGGCCTTGTTAAAACTCTCGTTATGGTCATTAATGGTAAAGTGGCTTCCGCTCAAAGAGAATTTCAATTCATCCATTAGATTCCAATCGAGGCCTACTGAAGCTGTTAAACGCTGTTCCAAGTTCTTTCTTACAAACTTATCCTGATAATACAGAGGGTTACCAAAACCTTGGTTCTGCCCTACTGCATATTGATCGGACCAAGTTCCATCAGGGTTGCTGTCATAAGTTCTGGAAGTTGCAGCCTGTCCTTGGAACCTTCTGAACACGGTATCTTCATTACCCAATCCGCCTAGGCTTAAATTGGAATGGGAATATAAAATGTTGGAGTTTACCTTTACCCTGTCACTGATCTTGTAAGACCCACTAAACTTTCCGGAATACCTTTTAAAACCTGTACCCAATGTAAGTCCATCGTTATCCAAAAGGCCCAATCCTAAGTAGTATGTGCCTTTTTCGTTGCCGCCATCAAAGGATATATAATGGTCCTTGGATTCACTGGTTTGATAAATTCGGTCCCCCACATCCTTATTGTCATAAAATAGAATCTGTTGACCAGGGTTTAAAATATCCGGAATGGATTGCCATCCTGGCTGATTAAGAAGGTATTGATTATCCGAGGTCAACAATTGCGTGGTAAAGGGGTCATTTGTGGCATTGTTCCCTGTGGCCGCACTATGGTTACCGTCCAAAAAGGCACTAAATGCGCCTGGATTAGCTGTTGCCTCACGATACCAAGCCACTGATTGCCTATTGTAGTTGATATGATCTGCGGCACCAATATATTTCTGGTCGTTCCGCTCATTGTTTATACTGTATCTGTACTTATAATTAATAGAAGACTTACCTGATTTACCCGACTTGGTAGTGATCAAAATAACTCCATTGGCCGATCGTGCACCATAAATGGCCGTTGCCGCCGCATCTTTTAAGACCTCCATCGACTCAATATCATCTGAGTTTAGGGCATAAAAAGAGCTGGGAACTCCATCGACTAAAATCAGTGGTGAGTCACTACCACTAAAATTGGTTCCTCCACGCAGTACAATTTCTGGAGTAGATCCAGGTTGCCCCGTAGTATTGGTCACCCGTAAACCGGCAATAGTCCCTTGCAAGGCCGTGGCCGGGTTGGAACGTGTGGCACTTTCCAAAACTTGGGTGTCCAACTTTGCCACAGAAGAGGTTAACGTAGCTCTTGACTGGCTACCATATCCTGTTACCACAACTTCATCCAGCATAGCTGTGTTTTCGGCTAAAATCACATCGATGTTGGTTTGGTTGGTAACCGAAATTTCTTGGGTAGTAAACCCAATATAACTGAACACCAAAATATCGCCGGAACTTGCTTCAATGACATAATTTCCATCGAAGTCTGTCTGGGTACCATTTGAAGTGTTCTTTACCAAAACAGTGGCTCCCGGCAAGGGAACACCATCCGTACCTGTTACATTACCAGTTACCCGTACTTCCTGACCGTACATAGTGGCTGAAAACAGGCTTAACAAAGCAAAGAAGAAAAAATAAGTAAGTCTTCCCTTTTTCCAAGGGCACTCCCACAAATTGCTCCTTGTGCATTTTTCTACATAGTTTGAGAGTTTCATAGATTTTAAAGTTTGATTATCTAAGTGTTATGAAGGCGAATATATTAATTTTTGTATTATGTATAACATAATTCATTAAATTTTTTTGCTACCGTGCTGTATCTTGATAAAATGGCTTGGACATACATTCCGATATTTCTTCTTTTTCAAAAAGTAGTTTTGCCCTGTTCATCTTTTCATCATCAAAAGCCTTATGCGGAAAGCGACTGGGGCCCATATCCAATCCAAATGATTTCATCAAGCTTTTACTACCCCCATGGAATCCTCCCAAAGACTCTAAAATGTTGACAAAAGAAATAGCCTTAGCCTGAAGGAGTTTTGCTTTTTCCATTTCACCTTGAGATACGTAGGAAGCAATATCTATATACAATGGAGCCAAATGGTTATAGGTACTACCCACCCACCCTGTGGCTCCAGCTATCAGACTATCCAAAAATTTTTCATCTATCCCAAAGAAGAGTTTTGCTTTTTGGGAATCATACTTTAAGCATTTACCGAAATCTTGCATATGATCATTGGTGTATTTGATCCCTGCAAAATTTGGGATCTTGGTCGTGGCCTTTTCCAAAAAATCGGCCATCAAAAAATCTACCCTTGTCAATACTGGTATGTGATAGTAATAGAAAGGAATATTGGGAGCAGATAGTGCTACTTCTTTGCAATAATGGAGCAAATCATCCATTGTTCTGGGTTTAAAGTAAAAAGGAGGTAAAGCCGCAATAGCATCCACTTTATCAGATGAATGTTCTGCCAGTTCCTTGGATTCACGCAAATTGGTATGCCCCACATGGTTGATCAGGTAAAATTCTTTGGGTTTATTTTTGGCCCAAGCTTCTATTAATTGTTTGCGCTCCGTAATGCTCAAGGATGTAAAATCTCCTGTTGAACCGTTCACAAATGCTCCACTTACCCCATTATCAGTTAAAAACCCTGCATAATCTTTAATATTAGATAGATTCAAGGATACGTCTTTCTGCATTGGAGCGTAGGTGGCTGCTATTAAATTTTTCATTTGCATTATGTATTACATATTGCTAAATAAAGCAATTTATATAATTTATCAAATAAAATTTTAGAATATCTGATTCCCCTACTGCCCGCGAGTATTCTTGAGCGCTCTTTTTAGTGACAATTCGGTATGGACTATAATACTTGTTAGAAGTGAGAACTGAGCATATTAATTCCCTGCTATTGGTTTACTTACGCAAATGAACCGGTCTTTACTCTTTTTAAACCAATCTGAGTGGAAGGTATATAGGACGTTGAAAATTGCCAAAAGCTATATCCCTACCAACCCAGGTTTAAGGGTTTAAGCTATACGTAAAGGTAATTACGGTCTGTACGGAATTTCCATTTACCTCGGTCACGGTATAGTTATCCGAAAAACTAAAGGTAGTTTCATCTGCACTGAAAGAAGTGGTAATATTTTGAAGCGTACAGTTCCTTAACAGACTCAAGGTCTGTGAAACTAATTGCCAGTTCCCCTCGGTTGTAGCCGCATTTTCGCACCCTTCAAAATTTCCTTCTTGGCCAATTTGGTATGATCTATCGGCATTAAATGTGTAGAAAGTGCTCTTTTGACAATCCGAATATTGGGCATATATATCATTACTGGGATTATCTTCGCCATCATCGGTGATATCAACTTCTTCCACCGAAACTATGGCGGAGAGAGACCATGTTCCAACCAATTTTTGCTCATTTGCGGTGAGGGCTCCGGTAAAATCTTCCGGACAATCCGCTCCATCATCAGAATTGCAAGCAGTCATAACAACTCCCATTGCCAGCGTTGCAAGGGCCATTAAAGCATTTTTTCTCATAAAGTATGGTTCTATTATATATAGATGGATGATATAAATGTATTAAGGTTGCATGTAAATGTGATAGATTTTTTTATCAAACTACTAAACCCACTTCTGATTTACCGACTTTATGGCCATTTCTTGAGGTTTATTGGGAATTTTTTGCGTAACTGGAAGAATCTTCTACAACCAATAGAAAAAGTACGCAAAGGTTGAAGTTTTATCAATGAATCCTACAGCCGAAAATGTATAAAATAGACATGAAAAAGCTTTGGGTTTCTCACAAATATTTCCTGAGGATATCTTTAAAGGGTACACTAAGAAACTGAAAGCTCTTACGGTAAAAAATTCTGCTATCATCGAAGCTC
>JAUICT010000085.1 GCA_030429325.1 Bacteroidia bacterium | reverse complement strand
CCTGTAATTCGGGTCTACACGCTCGTAGGCCCCGCCCAAGGTTCCGTTGCCCACACTATAATCGATGGAAGCATTGAAAGCATTGGTATAATTTGTAGTTATGTTTTCGTTTAAAAAGAATGACAAGAACCCTTTGCCCTCCCTTGCATCACTTACCCTAACGTCTTCCGTGATACCCGAAATAGCATATTCCATTCGGATGTTTACATTCTCCTGTATTTTAAATTCAGTTTCCAGGGAAACTACTGCATTATCCTTGGGGGTCAGCCCCAATTCAACTGGAAAAGGCTCTTGAAGGGAGGCTTCATCATCGAAACCTTTGAAGAAAATCAATCCAAGATTAATTTTTTGAAGAACATAGGACGTCTTTAGTCCGAAACCTCTTCTTAAATAAGCTGGTTGTTGATTGGGTTCATTCACATTGTACTCCACCGCCCTCAAAAACCTTCCGTACATGGCACTTACTTTAAACGGTCCAGGGGGAGCCAGGTCCACCCCCACTCCCGTAAATTGATGCCCACTGAGCGTATAGGGCGAGAAAGTCATGGCTGCATCGCCGATATGGAGTGTGACCCACTTATAGGAGGGACTAATGCTTAATCTGTTAAGCTTGAAAGGGCTCGAAAAATCAAAATTTTGATTGGTATAGGCAAAAGAGAGCGGTACATTATACACCTCAGCTATACTGAAGTTCACATTTCCGTTCAGTAAATAGGTAAAAGCTTGACGGTTTGCGGTACCTTCATAAAAAACACCATTGGCCGATAAGCTTCCGCTGTAATCAAATAGTCTTGCTTTGTCTAACCGGTTCAGGTCGATGCTTTGCGAAAGACCCATGAAACCCCACATAAGAAAAGGAAATAAAAGCCTGTACAATTTAGGTTGGTTAATACCCCAATGATACCATTTAGCTTTTTCCCATATTAACCAAATTGACGTATGTGGCAATTGAATTTACGGTTACCCCTTCTGAATTGATGAATAAAACAAAAGACCGGGGAATCCTTGCTGAAATGTTGCACGGATCTTATCTAATGGAACAAAAAAAAGGCCCACCAAAATTGGCGGGCCTTTTTCATACTATACTTTGAAGTCTATTTGGCTTCTGCGATCACCTCAAAAGGAAAATCAACGATAACTTCACGGTGAAGTCTGATGATGGCATTGTAAGGACCAACTCTTTTGATGGCCCCACCTTTAATATTGATAAACTTTCTGTCTATTTGGTGACCTGCTTTTTCCAAAGCGGCGGCCAAATCTATATTGCTTACCGAACCGAACAACTTGTCACCGGCACCTGCTTTGGCAGGGATACGGATTTCCAATTGTTTTATGGCTTCGGCCATGGTATTGGCTTCATCAATGATTTTTTTCTCTTTGTGAGCCCTTTGCTTAAGATTTTCGGCCAAAACCTTTTTGGCAGACGGTGTGGCCAAAGTGGCCAATCCTTGAGGGATAAGGAAATTTCTTCCGTAACCGTTCTTTACGGTAACGATATCATCCTTAAATCCCAAATCCTGTACATCTTCTTTTAGAATAAGTTCCATTCTTCGGTATTTTTTTATTTCAACATATCGCCAACGTACGGCATTAACGCTAGGTGACGGGCACGCTTAACAGCCTGGGCCACTTTTCTTTGGTACTTTAAGGAAGTTCCCGTAAGTCTTCTGGGAAGCAATTTTCCTTGTTCGTTCACCAATTTCATCAAGAAATCCGGGTCTTTGTAATCAATGTACTTAATACCTGATTTTTTAAACCTACAGTATTTCTTTTGCTTGCTGGTCTCAATGTTCAGTGGGGTCAAATATCTAATTTCCCCATCTTTTTTTGCTTTTGCCTGTTGCTCTATAGATGCCATAACCCTATGCGTTTGCTTTTAATTTGGTTCTTCTTTTTTCGGCCCAAGCAATGGCATGCTTGTCCAACTTAACGGTCAAGAAACGCATAACGCGCTCATCTCTTCTGAATTCCAACTCGTATGGTCCGATGGCCTCACCGGGAGCGGTAAATTCAAACAAGTGGTAAAACCCACTTTTTTTGTGCTGAATGGGATAGGCCAATTTTTTAAGTCCCCAATCTTCCTTGGAGACCATTTTGGCACCATTCTTAATCAAGAAATCCTCAAATTTCTTGACTGTTTCCTCTATCTGCGTTTCAGACAGAACGGGATTTAAAATGAAAACAGTTTCGTAATGGTTCATATTATATATTTTTAAAGGAGCGCAAAATTAGCAATATTTCTTTCTCCCCGCAAGAAAACCCAAAAAACTTCGTTTAAATCACAAGAGTTATTAACAAAATGAACCCAATAAACCTACGTAACGTATATGGCAATGTACACAACAAAATAGACCATGTTTACATCTTTTGTTGCTGTTAAACGTCTTTTTTATGTAATTTGCCGATGATTTAAAACCCTACAAATCACCCCATTCTATGAAATTAAAAAGTATAATTGTAGACGATTCCTCGATGCAACGGATGGCCGTTGCAAAGTTGGTCAACAATCATCCACACCTTGCTTTGGTTGCGGAGTACAGCAACGCCATTGAAGCAAAAAATGGCCTAAAGAACCACGAAATCGACCTTATCTTTTTAGATGTTGAAATGCCAATCATTAGTGGTTTTGACCTTTTAGAGGCCCTTGAGAACCCGCCTCAGGTTATTTTGATCACGGGAAAACCTGATTATGCCCTTAAAGCATTTGATTATGACGTGACCGATTATCTTCACAAACCCATCACTTTGGCCCGTTTTGAAGCCTCCGTTAAAAGAGCAGTGGCCAAATACGAGCAAATGAACCGTGTTGATGAGGATGAAGAACACATTTTTGTAAAGAGCAACCTTAAAAAGCGTAAGGTTATCTTGAACGACATTAAATGGATAGAAGCCTTGGGCGACTACATTAAATTGGTGACCGATGAAGCCAATATCGTAATCCTATCCACCATGAAATCCTTCGAAAAGCAATTGCCTGCCGAAAAATTTCTGAGAATCCATAAATCCTATATCGTGAATCTGGAGAAGATTGAAAAATTCAACAGTAAAAATGTTGAAGTGGGGGGCAGACAGATTCCTTTAAGTAGAAACAAAAAGACTGAATTGGCAGAAGCACTGGCCAACGTATAACTAAATGTGGTCCACATTGTAGACCAGTCTTACACTTTTATACTTGGAAATAGCATTAAAGGATTTCTCAATTCTTTTAATGCTATTTTTTGTTTGTACCAACGATTGTTGCCTTGGAATCTTAATAAGGATGTTTTTAAGATAATCCCTTCTTATACGGGCCACTGGCGGATATTCCGGCCCCAAAATGTCTTGTCCCAATACGTTTCTGAGGGAACCCGCCAACCAACTGGCAGCCTCGTTCAGCTTATTGAAATCCCTATCCTTTAATGTAATTTTAATGATGCGCACCAAAGGTGGATATTTAAACTGCTCCCGCTCGTAATATTGCTCCGAAAACATCTTTCCATAATCATTTGTAGTGACTTGTTGTAGTATTTGATGATAAGGATTATAGGTCTGAATAAGCACCTTGCCCCTTTTTTGGGTTCGACCTGCCCTGCCCGCTACCTGGGTCAGCATTTGGAAGCTGCGTTCATGGGCCCTGTAATCCGGAAAGTTCAACATGGAATCCGCATTCATGATGCCCACCAAGCTCACATTTCTAAAGTCCAGCCCTTTGGTGACCATTTGGGTTCCCACCAAAATATCCATTTCTTGGTTTTCAAAGGCCGAGATAATCTTTTCATATGCATATTTTCCCCGAGTGGTGTCCAAATCCATCCGACCTACGGCAACATCGGGAAAAAGATGGTTGAGCTCTTCCTGGATCTGCTCCGTACCAAATCCCTTTTTATCCAAAGTGGCACTACCGCACGCTAAACAGGCCTGTTGCAAGGCCATATGATAGCCGCAATAATGGCAACGAAGTTGGTTTCTTCGTTGGTGATAGGTAAGGCTTACATCGCAATTGGGGCATTGCGCCACATGGCCACAGGTGGTACATTCCACCACAGGGGCAAATCCCCTTCGGTTTTGGAAGAGGATAACCTGCTCTCCTTCTCCCAAGGTTTCCGAAATGGCCTTAAGCAGCACCTCTGAAAAATGCCCCTTCATCCGCTTTTTTCGGGTCGCTTCCTTGATATCCACCAAACTAATGTCCGGCATGAGTACATTGCCATAGCGATATTGGATGGAAGCATATCCATATTTTCCTTTTTTGGCATTGTCCATACTCTCTATACTGGGCGTAGCCGAACCCAACACAATATGTGACTCATGAAGGGAAGCCAACACAACAGCCGCGTCGCGAGCATGATACCGAGGTGCCGGATCAAACTGCTTGAAGGAGCTTTCGTGTTCCTCATCCACCACAATCAATCCCAAATTGGAAAATGGCAAAAACAGTGAAGAACGGGCACCAATGACAATTTGTGCCTTCTCCGCATTCGCCACCACATTGTTCCAAACCTCCACCCGTTCGTGAATGCTGTATTTGGAATGGTAAACGGACACTTTGTGTCCAAAATAATGTCGCAACCTATTGATTAATTGCGAGGTCAGTGCAATCTCAGGCAACAGATATAAGGCCTGTTTGCCCTCTTCCAAACATTGCTGGATGAGTTTTACATACACCTCGGTCTTCCCGGAAGAGGTGACCCCATGCAAAAGAACGGGTTTGCTTTCCGAAAAACCAGCCTGAATGGTTTCCAAGGCCTTAGTCTGGTGTTCATTCAGGAGCATCTGTTGGGATTCATCCGATTCGCCTTCAAAATTCACCCGATCGGTTTGAATATGGTATTCCTTTAAAACTTCTTTATCAATAAGGGCCTTGATCACGGCCCGCGAACTGCCACTCTCTTTTTCCAAATCGGCTATGGGGATAGGTTTTTTGGTTTTGGCCTGTATTTGAAACAAGGACAACACCACTTGGCTCTGTTTAGGTGCCCGGGTCAGTTCGTTCAACAGCTGCTCCAATTGGGCCTCGTCCTCATAAGTTTCTGAAAGCTTTACATAGCGCACCAATTTTGGCTTGTACTGCTCGTACAGTTCTTCTTTTTGGAGCACTACCCCTTTATGTACCAATCTATTGATGAGTTTTAAGACGTTCTTTTTATCCACAATGTCACTCACCTCGGATATTTTCAAAGCGGTTTGGTGTTGCAGGGCCTCATACACCAGAAACTCATCGTCACCCAATTGCATTTCATCAACCTGGGCATCTTTGTTGGGCATGACCAAGGTTTCACTTTCCAACAAAAAAGCACTGGGTAGGGCGCTTCGCACCACCTCTCCCAAAGTGCACATATAATACTGGGCCATCCATTTCCAATGTTTCAATTGAATTGCATTGACCAAAGGTTGTTCATCCAAAATCTGGTAGATCTCCTTGGCCTCATAGGCCACGGGTGCATTACTGTGGACTTGATAAACCAAGGCCGTATATATCTTGGATTTCCCGAAGGGAACGGCCACACGCATCCCTGGCTGCAAAAAATCAGCCTCCTGCTGTGTGATTTTATACGTGAAGAGTCGTTCCAAAGGGATGGGCAGAACGACATCCAAAAAATACTCCATACACCTACTGTTCCTTAACCCTATACCACGTCTGGGTTCTGTACAAAAACGCCAAATACCCCCTGACCTTTAATTGGTTTTTATTTTCGGGGTCCAGCCACAGCTTCCCCCTAAATGTCATGCCGTGCTCAGGATCCAACATGTTCGTACCCTTGTACTCATCCTTATCGTTCTTTTCAAGGTCTCGGAAAATCTTCATTCCCAACACGGGTTTATCCTTAAGCTTTCCTTTGCATTTGGTGCAAAGTGCATTTTCTTTTCCTTTTTCCAATATTTTTATGATTCTGGCCTGCAGCAGCCCATTCTCCCGGTAAATCTCAACAATGGCCTTGGCAGTTCCGCTTCGGTCATCCATAGTTTTCCATTTTCCGAATACGGATTGGGACCACATGTTCTGGAAAAACAGTACGGTCAAAACAAAAAAACATTTATGGAACGTCTTGATGCCTTTCATGTCTCTTCTTTAATGAATTCAAGGTAGCATTCAACTCAAAACCCAATAATAAGATATTGGAATTCAACCAAATGAATACCATCAAAATCAACAATCCCCCCAATGCCCCATAAAGTTCGTTATATCGGGCAAATTTTTCAACGTATATTCCAAAGAGATATGAAGTAAGGACAAACAATAAGGTGGTCATTAGGGCACCTGCTGAAAAAAACCGGGCCTTACGTCCCTCTGCCGTACCAAAATAGTAGAGAATGGCTGTTGTGAGATACGATAATATCATAAAGAAAATTACTTTGGCCAATTGAATGCCCAAAGCATCCCCTTTTTCTATATCAGTCCCAAAAGTCTTTCCAAAATACTCACTAGTATATTCCACAATGTAAAACTCAAAATACACAAAGGCCACAGCACCCACAATCACCAGAATAGACAATAACAACCCCACCATTAGCGCATAGATATATTGCCTGAAAAAATTCCGGGTGAGCTCTACATGATAGGAGTTTTCAAAGCCGCCAAAAATGGCATTGACCCCATTGGCCACTAAAAAAATGGACAACAGAAAGGCCGATGACAACAAACCTCCTTGTTTTTGGTCCTTGATCTGTTGGTAGATGTCCCCAAAATAATCTCCCGTTGCCGATGGCAGGAAAGATTCCAGAAAAAGGAGGAACTGGGCATCAAAATTTTCGTTTCCCACCCGCACATACGGAATGACAAAAGGAATAAGTGTCACCATAAAAATAAGCAATGGGAACAAGGCCATAAAAACACTGAACGCAATGGAACTGGCGCGGGTGGACACGGCACCTTTTACGATACCCACAACATACATTTCCATCAAATCATAGAAAGAGAGCCCTTCAAAAGCCTTGAGCTTTATATTTTTTAATAACCGTACCAGCCAATTGACCACGGGTATCTTTTCCAACTGCTCTTCTATGGCTGCTGACATTTAAACGGCTTTTAAACTAAGATCCATGTTGTATACGGAATGTGTCAATGCCCCGGAGGATATATAATCCACACCGCACTCAGCATATTTTCGAATGGTATCTTCCGTGATTCCACCTGAAGATTCCGTAAGACACTGCTCACCAATGCGCTGTACAGCCTTTCGGGTATCTTGGTAATTAAAATTATCCAGTAAAATCCTGTAGACGCCTTTGGATTGCAATATTTCTTCGACTTCATCCAAATTCCTTGCCTCCACAATGATCTTTAAATCCTTATTTTGGTCCTTTAAATACTGTTGGGTTTTTTGGATGGCTTTGGTAATGCCACCTGCAAAGTCGATATGGTTGTCCTTGAGCATGATCATATCGTAGAGGGCAAATCTATGGTTCTCCCCTCCCCCAATCTTTACCGCCCATTTTTCCAAAGCCCTGATTCCAGGAGTGGTCTTTCGGGTGTCCAAAATCTTGGCGCCCGTACCTTCCAAAAGCGACACATAGTATTGGGTCTTTGTGGCAATGGCGCTCATCCTTTGCATGGCATTGAGCACCAACCGTTCTGCCTTTAGAATGCTTTGGGAGCTACCCTCCACGTAAAAGGCAATATCTCCGTGCCTCACCGAGGTTCCATCGGGTAGTAACACCTCAACCTTAAGTTCAGGGGCCACATATTGAAATACTTGTTGGGCAAAGGCTACACCAGCCAGTACACCCTCATCCTTTACCAATAACTTCGCCTTACCTGTGGCAGTAGCCGGAATACAGGCCAAGGAACTATGGTCACCATCCCCTACATCTTCGCGAATGGCATTGGCAATAATCAAATTGAGTTCTTTCTGAAATTGTTCTTCGGATATCATCCACAAGGGGTTTTAACGAAAATAGTAAAAACATTGTTCCTTAC
>JAUICT010000084.1 GCA_030429325.1 Bacteroidia bacterium | reverse complement strand
CAAGTTCATGGTTCTAGTATAACCGCTTTTTTTATAAAATATTTTGCCAGAAGACTGTTTCAAACCAATTATTTGCTCGGTTTTTAGGCCATTCTGCCTATAAATTTTCTTTGAAATCCATAGGTGTCGTGGCATTATTTACGTTGAAATCACCTATTTTGGTTCTTCTCAAGGCAGATAAATGAGCTCCGGAACCCAAGGCTTTGCCAAAATCATGGGCCAAGGAACGGATATAAGTCCCTTTGCTGCAAACTACTCTAAAATCCACTTCGGGAAGTTGAATTCGGGTAATTTCAAACTCAGAGATAGTTATTTTTCGGGATTTTATGTCCACTTCCTTTCCTTCACGGGCCAACTCGTACAATCTTTTTCCATCTTTTTTGAGGGCTGAAAAAACAGGGGGTACTTGGTCAATTTCACCTAAAAATTGTGCAGTTGCGGCGTGAATTGCTTCGTCGGTAAGATGTTCGGTTGGAAATGTCTCGTTGATTTCCGTTTCCATATCGTAGGAAGGTCGGGTAGCACCAAGGGTGAATGTTCCCGTATATTCCTTGATCTGTCCTTGTAGCTCCGGGATTTTTTTGGTGAACTTCCCTGTGCAGATGATTAAAAGTCCTGTGGCCAAAGGGTCAAGAGTGCCAGCATGGCCTATCTTTATTTTCTTAAGGTCAAATTTTTTTCGGATGGCCCATTTAAGGGCATTCACCGCCTGAAAGGAACTCCACTCCAAAGGTTTGTCGATCAAAAGAATCTGACCGTTTAAAAAATCTTCCTTGGTTTTCAAAGGTTTCGGGATTTGGATAAAGGTAACAATCTATCCCCAAATGCTCCAGGCAACGGCGATAAGTCCCACAATGAGGCAATATATGGCAAAATAGGTAAGCTTGCTCTGGCGCACGAGCTTGATCATCCAGGTGCAGGCGGCAAGGCCGGCTATGAAGGCGGCAATAAACCCAGCGCCCATGGCCACAGCTTGATCGCCATGAAAATTGATTTCACCCCCCATAAGGTCTTTGGCCACTTTTCCCAAAATCAAGGGAACGACCATCAAGAAGGAAAAACGGGCAGATTTGGTCTTGTCCACACCCAAAAGAACGGCAGCAGAAATGGTTGCCCCACTTCGGGAAATTCCAGGTAAAATGGCCACGGCCTGTGCCATACCAATCACAAAGGCGCTTCGGAACGAAACCCCTTTTTCTGTAGTCTTGGCCAAATCGGCCAAATAGAGCAGCACTGCGGTAATGATGAGCATAATACCCACTATAATGATGGCCCCGTCAAAAAACACTTCGATAAAATCATTTAAAAAGAGCCCGACCAATGCCGCGGGAATCATGGAAATGACAATTTTCAGCGAAAATTGGGTCTCCTCGTTCCATTTGAACTGGGAAAGGCCTTTTAAAATTTCAAGAACATCCTTTCTGAATACAACCAAAGTACTCAGTGCGGTGGCAAAATGCAAGATTACCGTGAAAAGTAAGCTATCTTCAGGAAGGGCGTGTGCCCCCAAAATGGCTTTCCCCAATTCCAAATGTCCACTGGATGAAACAGGTAAAAATTCGGTCAACCCTTGGATAATTCCAAGGATAATGGCATCAATAAGCTCCAATTAATCTTTCTTTTTATTAGGGTTCAACAAAATGGCATAGATCTGTATGCCCAACCCGATGAGCACTAAAGTGGGTGCCAAACGAATTCTCCTAAAACTGTAGATCTCTGGATTGAAGACCTCTGGGTCATCACTGCCACCACCGGCCATCAAAATAAAGCCCAATGCAATAAAGGCCAGTCCAATGAAGAGGAACAGGTAGTTCTTCTTTTGAAAGATGAACTCCTTGGTGGGTTTTTGAACATTCTTGTTTTTCTTGCTCATGTCGCAAATTTAAGGAAAAGTTTCCCAGAATACTTTCTAAACCAATAATATGGAAAGGTTAAGCTTTTAATAAATCTTTAAGTAAAGCGGTCCTAGGTCTTGCGTCTAATAGTACAAATCGTCTGTCCTCAGATTTAAGAAACGTTGGGTGGCAAAATGGGTGCTGGCCCATGAAATGATAACCCCAAGTCCAAAGACCCCAACAAATAAAAAGATCAATACCAAATAGTCCTGTAATAGATTCAATTCGGGAAAATTTTTGTTGATGTAATAGATCAGGATGCTCAAGGAGGCCAACGCCACGACAGCACCTATCATGCCTAGTTTGATATTGGCCCAGATAAAGGGCCTTCTGATAAAGGTCTTGGTAGCCCCCACCATCTGCATGGTCTTGATGATAAACCGTTTGGAATAGATGGAAAGTCGGATGGAACTGTTGATCAGCAACACGGCTATGACCGTAAAAGCGGCACTGGCCACCAAAATCCACAAACTTATTTTTCGGGCATTGTCGTTGAGCAGGGAGATCAACGGCTTGTCATAACTTACCTCGTCCACATAGGTTTTTGTGGCAAGGTCATCGGCAATTTCCGCGATTTGCTCTGGAGAAACAAAATCGGCCTTTAAATGCACATCAATGGAATTCTTTAACGGATTGTATCCCAAGAACTCCACGAAATTCTCTCCAATGTCCTCGCTGTATTGTTCTGCAGCATCTTCCTTGGAAATGTACTCGGCAGATTTGGTGTATTCTGCCAAAACGAGGCTTTTTTGTAATTGGTCAATTTCAACCGGTTTGGCATTGTCCTTCAAAAAAACCGAAATGGTGATTTGTTCCTTGAAGTGGTCCGCAAGTTTTTTGGTATTCAGGACCAAAAGTCCCAAAACGCCCAACAGGAAAAGCACCAAAGCGATGCTCAAAACCACGGAGAAGTAGGAGGAAATCAACTTTCTTCGCTGATATCGTTCAATATATTGGCTCATAGAGTGGAATCAGTACGTAAAAATAGAAAAGTAAATTGTATTTAGGGGATTAAACCTATTTTTGCAACTCGAAAAGAGATACAGTTTTTTGTCATTTCGAGGCTGGATGTAATCTTGGCGAGAAATCTCTTCCCTTGTGCTTGGTGGGACATCTCGACTGACCTCGATGTGATATAGCGAACAAAAAGAAGTATGATGAACTACGATTTCCGTGACATTGAAGCCAAATGGCAGAAGTATTGGGCAGAAAATGAAACCTTTAAGGCAATCAACGATTCCGACAAGCCTAAATTTTATGCCTTATCCATGTTTCCCTACCCTTCTGGAGCAGGATTGCATGTTGGGCACCCGCTGGGGTACATTGCCACGGATATCTATTCTCGCTATAAAAGACATAAAGGGTTCAATGTATTGCATCCCATGGGGTACGATTCCTTCGGATTGCCCGCGGAGCAGTACGCCATTCAAACCGGACAACACCCTGCGATCACTACCGAAAACAATATCAAAAGGTATCGCGAGCAGCTGGATAGATTGGGCTTCTCGTTCGATTGGAGCAGGGAAGTGCGCACTTCCAATCCTGGATATTATAAATGGACACAATGGATTTTTATCCAATTGTTCAATTCATGGTACAACAAAAGTTCTGATAAGGCTGAGGCCATTGAGGGCTTGGTCTCCATTTTTGAAAAAGAAGGAAATGCAACGGTGGAAGCTGTTTGCGATGAGGATACACCCAATTTTGGTGCAGCGGAATGGAACGCATTTTCGGAAAAGGAGAAACAAGCGATTCTTTTAAAATACAGACTCACATATTTGGCCGATACCGAAGTGAACTGGTGCCCAGCCTTGGGAACGGTTTTGGCCAATGATGAAATCGTAAACGGCGTTTCCGAACGTGGAGGCCATCCCGTCATCCGTAAAAAAATGACGCAATGGAGTATGCGTATTACGGCTTATGCCCAGCGCTTGCTCGACGGATTGAACAAAATAGATTGGCCACAACCCCTTAAAGACTCCCAGACCAATTGGATCGGGCGTTCCGAAGGCGCTTCGGTGACTTTCAATGTCATTCCAAATGAAGGTGTCACTTTGAGCGCAGTCGAGAAGTCGGACACGATTGAGGTCTTCACCACCCGCCCTGATACCATTTTTGGAGTAAGTTTTATGACTTTGGCTCCTGAACACGATTTGGTGGCAAAAATCACCACCCCAGAACAAAAAGCTGAGGTGGAAGCCTATGTCGAGGCTACGGCAAAGCGTTCCGAGCGGGATCGTATGGCCGATGTAAAAACCATTTCAGGGGTGTTTACCGGAGCATACGCAGAGCATCCGTTTACCAAGGAGCCTGTTCCCATTTGGATTGGCGACTATGTTTTGGCCAGTTACGGAACGGGAGCGGTTATGGCCGTACCCTGTGGTGACCAACGGGATTACGATTTCGCGAAACACTATAATATTCCCATCCCCAACATTTTTGAAGGGGTGGATATTTCCGAAGAGGCTTTTGCCGATAAGGAGACCACCATTATCGCCAATTCCGACTTTTTGAACGGGCTTTCCTATAAAGAGGCCACCAAAAAGGTGATTGCCGAGTTGGAAAAAATTGGACATGGGGTTGGAAAGGTAAACTACCGCCTTCGTGATGCCGTATTCAGTAGGCAACGCTATTGGGGAGAACCCTTCCCGGTGTATTATGTGGATGGGATGCCCCAAATGATTGATTTGGAACACTTGCCGTTGGAATTGCCTGAAGTGGAGAAATACCTTCCCACTGAAACGGGCGAACCGCCCTTGGGTAATGCTACTACGTGGGCTTGGGACGCCAAGAACAATAAAGTTGTGTCGAACGACCTTGTCACCCTGAGCGCAGTCGAAGGGTCAGACAAGGGGGATGAGATGCTGAAACCCCGCCTGACGGACGGGCAGGAAGTTCAGCATGATGGTCATTCCGAACTTGATTCGGAATCTCATGAAGGAGTGTACCCTTTGGAATTGAACACCATGCCGGGTTGGGCCGGAAGTTCCCAATACTTTAATCGATATATGGACCCGCGTAATGATGAAGCTATTTTCTCCAAAGAGGCCATTGACTATTGGCAGGATGTGGATTTATACATTGGTGGAAGTGAGCATGCCACAGGCCACTTGTTGTATTCCCGTTTCTGGCAGAAGTTTATGTTTGACAGAGGTTATGTGTCCAAGGACGAGTATGCCCAAAAATTGATTAACCAAGGGATGATTACGGGTACAAGTGCTTTTATATACAAGGACTTGGATTCCAATAAAGTGTATTCAAAAGGTTTGAAGGAGGGTAAAAATGTGATTCCAATTCATGCTGATGTTTCTTTGGTGAACGCATCCGATGAGTTGGATGTGGAAGCCTTCAAAAAATGGCTACCGGAATACAAGGATGCCGAGTTCATCCTTGAAGATGGAAAATATATTGTAGGTCGCGAGGTGGAAAAAATGTCCAAGTCCAAGTACAATGTCGTCAACCCGGATGCTATTTGTGAGGAGTATGGGGCAGATTCCCTTCGTTTGTATGAAATGTTCTTGGGTCCCTTGGAGCAATCCAAACCTTGGAACACTGCGGGGATTACGGGAGTACATTCCTTCCTTAAAAAACTATGGCGCCTTTTTGAGGTCATTGAGGACAAAGAACCTACATCGGATAATCTGAAAACGTTGCACAAGACCATTAAAAAAGTGGAGGAGGATATCGAGAACTTCTCGTTTAACACTTCGGTGTCTACCTTTATGATCTGCGTAAACGAACTTACCGCTCAAAAATGTACCAGCAAGGCCATTTTTGAACAGCTGGCCATTTTGGTGTCGCCCTACGCACCTCATATTGCCGAGGAGCTTTGGGAACGATTGGGTCATTCTGAATCCATTGCCGAAGCACCTTTCCCTAAGTTTGAGGAGAAATATCTAGTGGAAAGCAGTAAGGAATACCCCATTTCCTTTAATGGAAAAATGCGCTTTAAATTGGAATTCCCCTTGGATATGGGCAAAGATGCAATCGAAGAGGCGGTCTTGGCCCACGAAAAAACCCAGGAACAGTTGCAAGGCCGTACCCCTAAAAAGGTTATTGTGGTGCCTGGTAAGATCGTGAATATTGTTGGGTAAAACTTACCTATTCTAGAAGATGGAATAGTATTTTTAAGGCAATCTATTTTTGTTTTTCAAAACAGTAAAGCCCTACATTTAGGGCAAATAACCAACCATGGATACTATTGAGATCATTGGCCTTATTGCGGCCACCCTAACCACCAGCTCATTTATTCCACAAGTTTATAAGGCGTGGCGGCACAAATCTACCCGGGATGTTTCCCTTACCATGTATTTGGCCTTTTTCATTGGAACCATGCTGTGGCTATACTACGGTTATGTGCATGAGAGCCTAGCCATAATATTGGCGAATGGTATAACTGGTATTTTGGTCATTGTAATGCTTGTTTTAAAAATAAAACACAAATAGCCTAATCTACCCCCCTTATTTTTTTAGGGTACTTTACAATATTATTTTATTAAATATAAAGTGACCCCATAAAAAATAGGGTATAATGTAAATTTTATATGAAATTTATCTAGCAACCCCTACATTTTATCGATTTCATTTCTTTGATTCCAGTTTTTATAACAACTTTGGGTATAGTAACCATAAAACACAACAAGATGATTGTAGGGGTGCCTAAAGAAATCAAAAGCAGTGAAGGCCGAGTTGGTATGACACCAGCTGGGGTTTTTGAATTGGTGAAGAATTACCACACCGTTTATGTGCAATCTGGCGCAGGTGAGGGCAGTGGTTTTTTTGACAAAGATTACCAACAAGCCGGGGCGACTGTTCTGGATACCATTGAACAGGTGTATGCTAAAAGTGATATGATCGTGAAGGTCAAAGAACCTATTGCCGAGGAGTACGATTTGGTTCAAGAAGGGCAGATTGTTTTTACCTACTTTCATTTTGCTTCGAGTGAGGCCTTGACGCAGGCCATGATTAAAAGCAAGGGAATCTGTATTGCCTATGAGACTGTTGAGGATGAGGAGGGTACACTGCCCTTGTTGACCCCTATGTCTGAAGTGGCCGGAAGAATGGCCATTCAACAAGGAGCCAAGTATTTGGAAAAACCCGTAAAGGGCCGTGGAGTGCTTTTGGGAGGAGTTCCAGGTGTTGCTCCAGGCCGTGTGTTGATCCTTGGGGCAGGAACCGTGGGCATTCAAGCTGCAAAAATGGCAGCAGGACTTGGTGCACACGTAACCATTTTGGATGTGAACATGAAACGGCTTCGCTATGTGAACGATATTATGCCAAGTCATGTGGTAACGGAGTTTTCAAATGAGTTCAACATCAGAAAGCATATACAATCCCATGACCTTATAATAGGGGGTGTGTTGTTGAAAGGGGCCAAGGCGCCCAATCTGATCACTAGGGATATGCTCAAAGACATGCGACCAGGAACGGTTATCGTGGATGTGGCGGTGGACCAAGGAGGATGCGTGGAGACTACCAAGCCAACCACACACGGCAACCCCATATATATTATTGATGATGTGGTCCATTACTGTGTGGCCAACATGCCAGGGGCCGTGCCCTATACGTCAACCGTGGCCTTGACGAATGTAACTTTGCCCTATGTGCTGAAATTGGCCAATATGGGCTGGCGAAGTGCCTGCAATTTGGATAAGACCTTGGCCAAAGGGTTGAATATTGTTGAAGGAGAAGTGGTATACAAAGAAATTGTTGAGGCTTTTCATTGGGAATCTGCTTTGGCGTAAAAACATACATTTTGTCAGTAGAAGAACCCCGCCGAACCTTGGCGGGGTTTTTGTTGTAATATGGTATATTTATAAGACCAAAAATCGAATAGTTATGATGACATATTATATATTGATCGGTGGAATTGCACTGGTGAGTTGGTTGGTGAGCAACAAACTGAAAAGTAAGTTCAAGAAATACTCCCAAGTACATCTGAGAAATGGCATGAGTGGTGCAGAGATTGCACAAAAAATGCTTGATGACCATGGCATCCGTGATGTAAAGGTAATTTCTACCCCAGGAATGCTTACGGACCACTA
>JAUICT010000083.1 GCA_030429325.1 Bacteroidia bacterium | reverse complement strand
AATTCCGCTATTTCTCTTTGCCATGGTTTCGTGGTCACAAGAGAAGTCAATTACCGGTACTGTTGTTGACGGTACAGGACAGCCTGTTGTTGGTGCCAACGTATTGGTCAAGGACCAAGCGAAAGGCGCCGTAACGGATTTTGACGGAATGTTTACTATAGACAATGTAACCTCCGATGATGTTTTGGTAATATCTTCTATAGGATTTACCACTCAAGAAACACAAGTTGGAAACCGGACCAACATAACAGTCACGCTCCAAGAAGATGTGAGTCAATTGGAAGAGGTGGTTGTAGTGGCATATGGTACACAGAAAAGAGAGACGGTGACTTCGTCTTTAGTCAGTATTGACTCTGAAAAACTAAAAGATATAACCACTCCCGAAGTTTCCTCGATGCTACAAGGAAAAGCCGCGGGCGTTCAAGTAGCCGCTTCCAGCGGATCTCCTGGTTCTGCTCCAAATATCCTGATACGGGGTGTTGCTTCCTTGAACGGGAACATAACTCCCTTATGGGTAGTGGATGGTGTAATCCAGCATGGTGTTCCTATTATCAACCCAAATGATGTGGCCAATATATCTGTGCTGAAAGATGCTTCGGCAACAGCATTATACGGGTCCAGAGGTGCCAACGGTGTGGTAGTGGTAACCACCAAAAGAGCTCCCATGGGTGAAAAACCACAGATTCAAGTGAGTACCAAATTGGCCATCAATCAGTTCAATAGCGGCCAGTTTGAGGTAATGGACTCACAGCAATTGTATGATTACCACACTCAATTTGAAAACTCGCAGCCATGGTTTGATGAAAGCCTGCTGAGCAGGAACACAGATTGGGTAAAAGGAGGTACAAGGAATGCTCTGGTAAGAGATGCCAATGTGTCCTTTACTTCTGCTACGGAAACTTTGAACCTGTTCTTGAACATGGGGTATTACAATGAAGAGGGTACCGTAAAAGGAAATGAACTGGACAGGTATACCTTCCGTACAAATGTGGATTATAAAATGAACAAAAAGCTGACCATAAAACCCAAGTTGGCGTTTAGTTTTGATAATAGGGACCGCATTGCCGAAGCTCCTCTGTATGAGTTGTATCTAAACTTACCTTGGGATGTACCCTTTGATAGTGAAGGAACTCCTATAAACGCTCAAGATTCCCAAGACTGGTTGGGTAGGGATCAAAGAAACTACTTCTATGATCAACAGTGGAACTACTCTTCGAGAAATGTTTTTAATTTCAGTGCAAACTTTGACTTTGAATATGAGGTTGTACCGAATTTAGTCCTTCATTCGACCAACAACTTTACCCTTTACAGAAGAAAGGATCTCCAATATACAGACCCAAGATCCAATTCAGGTCTGGCCAATGGAGGGAGTATCAGAAACTTTACAGCCAATAGGAACACTAGGTTAACAACGCAAATGCTGAAGTACAGCAATATTTTCAATGATAGCCATACAGTAAGTATCTTAGGTGGATATGAATACAATGATTACGAGTATGAGGATTTTGGAGCCTCTGGAAATGGAATCATCGCAGGAGGTGAGATCCTTAATGCCGCCAGTGAGACAGGAGAGATAGAAGGTCGCAAGAATGAATATGCCCTACAATCCTTTTTCTTGGCTGCAGAATATGACTACCAGAGCAAGTATTTTGCAAAAGCTTCCATTAGAAGGGACGGAGCCTCAAACTTTGGATTGGACAATCAATACGGTAATTTCTTTTCCATCGGTTTGGGTTGGAACGTTCATAAAGAGGATTTCTTTAATACCGATGTTTTTAATCAATTAAAACTTAGGGCCAGTTATGGTTCGGTGGGTAACAGACCATCATCATTGTATCCTTACCAAGGAACCTATAGGGTAAATACCCAGTATATTGGTACCCCGGGTGCCATATTGAACCAATTTGGAAATCCAGATTTGGGATGGGAGAAGTCTTATGAGGCCAACTTGGCCTTGGATACAAGGATTTTGGATGTTGTAAGCCTAACTTTTGAATATTACAACAAGAATACATCAGATTTACTCTATTTTGTGAGCCTGCCCGATCTTACCGGATTTCAAGGATTCTGGGAAAATGTAGGAGGATTGACCAACAAAGGTTTTGAGGCTTCGGTGTCTGCCGACATTGTATCAAAGCCAGACTTTAACTTTAATGTTGGTTTCAATATTGGGGTCAATAGAAATGAGATCACTGAACTTTTTGATGAGCAAGAAGAAATACCAGTAGGTTCAAAAATCTTCAAGATAGGGGAAGATGCAGACACTTGGTACATCAGAAAATGGTTGGGGGTAGACCCGGATAATGGTCAGCCATTATGGGAAGTGGTAGACCCGGATACCGGGGCAAAGTCCGAAACAAGCGATTGGAATGAGGCTACCTTGCAAACAATAGGCACTTCAACACCTGATTTTATTGGTGGGTTTAATACCAGTCTCAGGTATAAAAATGTGTCTTTGACATCCAACTTTAGTTTCTCTAAAGGAGGAACGCTCTACAATGCCTCTCGTGAACTGTTTGATTCTGATGGATTCTATTCAACGTTCAATCAGATGGTACTGGCCGATGGTTGGTCCAGATGGCAACAACCTGGCGATATTGCAACACATCCCCAAGCCATAGAAGGAGGAAACAACAATTCCAATAAGCGCTCTTCCAGATATTTGGAAGACGCAAGCTACCTAAGGTTGAACAATGTAACGCTCTCGTATAGTTTGCCTCAAAACATCCTGACCAAGTTGGGTGTAAGCAATGCCAACATCTATTTGGCAGGGGACAATCTATTTACGATTACTGACTTTACTGGGGTAGATCCAGTGGTCCGTGGTAATCCCGATGATGAAATTCCAGGATTATCTGGCTCGGTAAGTTTAACCTATCCTGTTCCAAGAAGATATGTATTGGGACTAAGCGTAACTTTTTAAAAAACTTAATTGCAACGTAATGAAAAGAATAATATATACTATTTTATCCGTTACCGCATTTGTGTTTTACTCTTGCGATATAGAGCGAAACCCTTATGATCAAATAGCAGTTGATGATCTTTTTAGCGACCCAGGGTCCGTTACAACCGCCACAATAGGCAATTATGCCTTGTTGAAAGGTGATGTTGGTTATGACGGTTGGGTAGATGACCTACATAGGATCTCAGAATATGCCGGTGATAACATAACCTTGAGCGGAGGTACAACAGACCATTTATTTTTCCTGTATAACTACCAATCCATTGCCACAAACTCCAGGGTTGATAGGTTTTGGAGAAACTCCTACAAGATTGTTGTGGGCACAAACCTGATGATTGAAAAAATAGCCGAAGGCGAATCTGTTGAGAGCGATCAATTATTAGGGGAGAATTATTATTTGAGGGCATTGGTGTTCTTTCAAATGGGCAATGTTTTTGGAAGACCTTACAACCAAGGCGGGGCTAACCCCTCCATTCCTTTGAAACTTACATCGGACACCGAGGATAGACCTGATAGAAGCACGGTTCAAGAGGTCTACGACCAAGTCATAAGCGATTTGTTGAAAGCAGAATCCTTGATGACCGAAAACAAAGGAGCATCCTTTGCATCCAAAGAAGCCGCCCAAGCACTATTGTCAAGGGTCTATTTGTATATGGAGGACAACGCAAAGGCAGAGGAATATGCCGATAAGGTAATCAACTCTGGATTCTATTCCCTATTGCCTACATCGGAATTTTCCGAAATGAACAGATTGAGACCTGACCAAAATCCTGAAGCAATTTTTGCAGTTACCTTAAGCAGTTCTTCTGATTTGTTGGGACAGTGGGACGATTGGTATACCATAGGCTCGTTCTATGCCACGGTTGAAGGTACAGGTTGGGGAGAAATGTATGCCTCAAGATCATATTTGGACTTGATTGATGAAAATCCCGAAGATGCTAGAAAATCATTTATTGAACCCCAATATCTAACTGATGATGAAGGGGACAGGATACCGGCAGTGTATTGGGTAAATGAAGACTATGTATACCAATTTGCACAGACCACGGATACTGGAGGAACCATAACGTTTGATTATGAAGACAACAACTATACCTTGCAATCTGAGGATGTGGATGGCGAGACGGTATACTACTTTAATGGTCCAAATGGACGTCAGGATGTAATTTTTGATTTTGATTTGCAGAAACGGAACGGGCATCCCAAATTCTTTATTCTTAAAGCATCCCTTCAGGAAGACGATTTGCATATGTGGTCGCCCACGGTATCCAGATTTGCGGAAATGTACTTGAACAAAGCAGAATCCTTGGCCAAGCGCGGTGCCGATCAAGATGCTTTGGATAACATCAACATCTTAAGGCAAAGAGCTGGAGTGCCAGAGTATACATTGGGCAATCTTCCAGACGGTAAAACCGTATTGGATGTGGTTTTGGATGAGCGCAGGTTGGAATTGGCCTTTGAAGGCCATAGAAGATATGATGTGTATAGAAACGGACGCACACTAAATAGGAGGTATCCGGGAACACACTTGAACAATGCAAACCCATTTTTTGAAATACCGGCGAACCACCCAAGGGTAATTGAATTTATACCCGAGCAGCAGATTATTTTACAACCATCATTGGAACAAAATCCATGATAAAATATAACTCCCAGGAAAGAGGACAAGGTTCCTTTCTTGGGAGTTTTTTTAAAACCATGAAGGTCAAAAGTCTAAAATATTATGGTCTGGTCATTGGTTTCATGACAGTGCTGTCTTGTTCCAAATCAATTAAGGATATACCACAAGGAAAACTCTTTTCCGAGATACCATCGGAAATTTCAGGTATAACCTTTACCAATAAAGTAATGGAGTCGGAAAAACTGCATTACTACAAATACCTGTATATCTATATTGGGGGAGGAGTGGCAGCGGCAGACTTCAACAATGATGGCTTACAAGACCTTTTCTTCACTTCCAACATTTATCACAACAAACTGTTTCTTAATAAGGGTGATTTTAAGTTTGAGGATATCACCATTGAGGCAGGAATTGAAAAACGAGCCGGTTTTGACACTGGGGTCTCGGTAGCGGATGTGAACAACGATGGTTTCTTGGATATCTATATCAATAGGGCAGGCTGGTACAATGGTGAACAAAAACTGGCCAATATGCTCTACATAAACAATGGAGACCTCACCTTTACCGAAAAAGCTGAAGAGTTTGGATTGGCAGATACCAACCGATCTATCTCCTCTACGTTTTTTGATTACGACAATGATGGGGATTTGGACGTGTACATTGCCAATGCGCCTTCTGGAATAGGGCATACAGGCAAGGTGTTGGATTTGGAAAAAATACAGAAGAGCAAGGAAACGAAGACCTTTAAAAGTAGCGATAGATTATACAATAATGACGGGAATGGTCATTTTACCAATGTATCCGAAGAGGCTGGTATCCTACCCGAAGTGGGATTTGGCCTTAACGCCCAAGTTGGGGATTTGAACAATGACGGCTTGCTGGATATTTATGTGAGCAACGACTTTATAATGCCCGATTTTGCATACGTCAACAATGGTGATGGCACCTTTACCGATAAAAAGGATGAACTGTTCAAACACATGTCTTATTACAGCATGGGGGCAGATATTGCAGACATCAATAATGATGGCTTGCAGGATCTATTGGTTTTGGACATGAGCCCTGAAGATTATGTAAGGTCCAAGACCACCATGTCAATGATGTCCATAGATAGGTTTTACACCATGATAGCCAATGACCATCACTACCAATACATGCACAACGTACTTCAACTGAATAACGGAAAAGGGAATTTCAGTGAGATCGCACAACTATCCGGGGTCGCGAAGACAGATTGGAGTTGGTCTGCTTTGTTTGCAGACTTTGACTTGGATGGATATGATGACCTCTATATTACAAACGGGATTTACAGGGATGTGGTCGATAGGGATGTCAACAATGAAATCAACAAATACATCAGCCAAAACAGGCAAAACCTAAAAGAAGAGGATTTTTACAAGTTTACCCAAAAACTGCCTCAACAAAAACTGACCAATTACCTCTTTAAAAATGAGGGTAATTTAACCTTCAACAATAAAACTGAAGATTGGTCGGATATGAAAGGTACATTCTCCAACGGTGCCGTTTATGTGGATTTGGACAATGACGGAGACTTGGATATTGTGACCAATAATTTGGATGATGAGGCCACACTTTTAAGAAATAACAGCAGGGAGCAAGATAAGGGCAACTACCTACAAGTTACTTTTAATGGAGCCCCCAAAAACCGTTTTGGAGCAGGAACGAAGGTGACCCTTTATGGGCAAGATGGCAAGCATAGGGTCAAACAGCTCATTAATGCCAGGGGCTATCTTTCTTCAACTTCGAACAAATTGCATTTTGGGCTTGGACCCATAACCGAGTTGGATTCCGTTAAGATTACTTGGTTGGATGGCAAGGAACAAAAAATACTCGGAGTTAAAGCCAATCAACTCTTGCATGTAGATTATGCCAATGCAAAAGACCCGGTATATAGTTCTGTGGCCGGGAATGATGACACATTTTTTCTTGAAGAATCTTTTCCGTATTCCCATGAGGAAAATGAGTTCAATGATTTTGATGTACAATTGTTGTTGCCACACAAACTCTCACAGTTGGGGCCAGCGGTTGCCAAAGCAGATTTGAATGGGGATGGTATCGATGATATTTTTCTGGGAGCTTCCCATAACAAAACGGCTCAGCTGTTAATTTCCAATACCGAAGGGAAGTATACTCCACAGCGAATCCCAGATTTTGTGGAGGATAGATCATATGAAGATGTATCTGCTTGCTTTTTTGATGCCGATAATGATGGGGACAAAGACCTGTACGTGGCAAGTGGAAGTTACGAGTTCACCGAAAACGGGGAACAACTACAAGACCGACTCTATATAAATGATAAAGGCAATTTTAAACGAGCAAATTCTAAACTCCCCAAGATAAGTTCTGCGGCAGCCGTGGTTATTGCTTCGGACTATGATGGGGATGGGGATGAAGATTTGTTTGTGGGCAGTCGGGTAATCCCTGGAAAGTATCCCTATGCTCCAAAGAGTATTTTGCTGATCAATGAGGGTGGGCAATTTAGGAATGCCATTTCGGAATTGGCGCCAGATTTGGAAGAAATAGGATTGGTCACCACTGCCCAATGGGGAGATATTGATAACGATGGGGACCAAGATTTGGTAGTGTCAGGAGAATGGATGGGGCTGGAAGTCTTTTTAAATGACCAAGGCCGACTTTCCAAGGATGAAAAATATGCAAACCTCTCAGGTCAAACAGGTTGGTGGAACAAGATTGTCCTGGAAGATATGGACAATGATGGCGATTTGGACATTATTGCCGGGAATTTGGGGCTTAATTATAAGTTTCATGCATCTTCGGAAAAACCATTTCATGTCTATACGAACGATTTTGATGAGAATGGCGTGGAAGATATTATGCTGGCAAAGTATTACAACGAAAAACTGGTACCTGTTCGGGGTAAAAACTGTACCTCTCAACAAATGCCTTATCTAAAAGAAAGAATAAAGACCTATCAAGAGTTTGCAAGTAGCGACTTGCAACACATACTAGGGGAAGACATCACCAAGGCAATGCATTTGCAAGCGGTTGAGTTTAGATCGGGTTATTTTATCAATAATGATGAACAGTTTCAATTTGTTCCCTTTCCTATTGAAGCCCAATTGAGTCCGATCAACAGTATTGTGTACCATGATTTTAATAAGGACTCCATCAAAGATTTGCTGCTGGCCGGGAACAATTATGGATCGGAAGTGGAAACCACTAGGGCAGACGCTGGTATTGGAGTATTCTTGAGTGGGCTGGGGGACAACAAATTTGCCCATTGGGACAATTTGAAAACAGGATTTTTTGCAAGTGGTGATGTTAAGGATATGCAACTGATACACCATGGAACCCAAGAAGCTATTCTAATTGCCA
>JAUICT010000082.1 GCA_030429325.1 Bacteroidia bacterium | reverse complement strand
TTGGCAGCAACATGTGGATTATACCATGGATGTAGCCATGGATGTCAAGACGTATCAATATACAGGAACACAAAAATTGGTCTACACCAATAATTCCCCAGATGAGCTAAGTCGTGTGTTTTACCACCTGTACTACAACGCCTTCCAGCCCGGAAGCGAGATGGACATGAGACTGCAGAGCATAAAAGACCCAGATGACCGGATGATGGAAAACGGGAAAAGCAGGATTGCTTCCCTCTCTGAAAGTGAAATGGGCTATCTGCACGTGGAAAGCCTTACCCAAGATGGGCAAGCAGTTTCCTTCGTTGAGGAAGGCACCATTTTGGTAGTAGATTTGGCCTCGCCCATCGCTTCTGGCGGAAAAACAACCTTGGAAATGACCTTTAAAGGCCAGGTTCCCCTTCAGATTAGAAGAGCTGGAAGAAATAGCAGGGAAGGTGTTGCGCTTTCCATGAGCCAGTGGTACCCAAAAATTTCGGAATACGATTTTGAAGGTTGGCATCCCACCCCATACATTGCCCGTGAATTCCATGGGGTATGGGGTAATTTTGACGTAAAACTGACCTTGGACAAAAGCTATACCGTGGGTGGCTCCGGCTATTTGCAGAACCCCAATGAAGTAGGACATGGATACGAAACACCCGGAACCAAGATAAAAACCAAGGGCAAAACACTTACTTGGCATTTTGTGGCACCAAACGTACATGATTTTATGTGGGCGGCCGATCCAGAATATCTTCATGATACCCTAAAAATGGAAGACGGCCCGGAGCTTCATTTCTTTTACAAGAACGACCCAGAAATCATTGAAAACTGGAAAAAACTGCAGCCTAAAACAGAAGCTGCCATGCGTTTTTTCAGCAAGAACATAGGTCAATATCCCTACGAGCAATATTCCGTAGTACAGGGTGGCGATGGTGGTATGGAATACGCCATGAGCACCTTGATCACGGGAGGCAGGGATTTTGGAAGCTTGGTCAGTGTCATGGTCCACGAAATGGCACATTCTTGGTTTCAACATGTGTTGGCCACCAACGAGTCCAAGCACGAATGGATGGATGAAGGCTTCACTACCTTTATCAGTAGCTTGTGCAAGAGTGAAATCATGGACCAGAACAAGGAAAACCCTTTTGAAGGTTCTTACAAAGGATATTATGCCTTGGTAAATTCAGGTTTGGAAAAGCCTCAATCTACCCATGCAGACCGGTATGCCACCAATTTTGCCTATGGCATTTCCGCCTATAGCAAGGGTGCTGTTTTTCTTTCGCAATTGGGTTATATCATTGGCCAAGACAAGTTGATGCAGACCATCCGCAAATATTTTGATGATTTCAAGTTTAAACACCCTGTCCCCAATGATGTGATCAGAACCGCAGAAAAAGTTTCCGGTATGCAATTGGGGTGGTACCTTACTGATTGGACCCAAACCACCAATACCATTGACTATGGCATTAAGAGTGTTGAAGCAGCGGGCAACAAAACCAAGGTTACTTTGGAGCGAATTGGTGAAATGCCAATGCCTTTGGATATCTTGGTCGTTGGGGCAGATGGCTCCCAGACCACCTATTACATTCCCCTGCGAATGATGTACGGTGAAAAGGACAACCCTTATCAAACCCTAAAAAGGACAACTTTGGAAGATTGGCCCTGGGCTTATCCAACCTATGAGTTTACATTGGATATGCCTTTGGAAAGTGTCAAGGCAATGGTGATAGACCCATCGCAGCTTATGGCAGATATAAATTCAGAGAACAATATATATCAATCCAATCCTTAGATTTTCTTTGCTTGTTTTATCTGCGGGGGAGCCCATAACATATTTACATCAAATTTGAGTAAATTGTGCATATCCCTTGAGGTAAAACTCTAGATATACTGATGCACACTTTCCAAAGAAAAGAGAAACTAAAAAGCAAAAAGGTTTTTGAAGACCTCTTTGTTGATGGCAAAAACATCAATGAGTTTCCTATAAAACTTATTTATAGAAAAGTTCACTTTGAGGATGGAATACCCATCAAGGTAGGGGTCGTGGCGCCAAAGAAAAAGTTTAAGGACGCTGTAGACCGTAATCGAATCAAACGGCTCTTGCGAGAGGCTTATCGATTGAACAAGCCCCTCATTTTTAACAACATTGAGGGAAACTTTGCGTTCTTATTTTTATACCTTGGCAATAGACAGCCCACCTTTAATGAGGTAGATGTGGCCATGAAAAATCTTTTGGAGGCCTTTTTAAAAAAAGAATCCCATGAAAGCAACAATTAAGAAAAAACTCCTTGTTCCGGTTTTAGCAGTAATCATTTTGGTTGGGGCCAGTGGTTTTGCCGTAAAGAGCGATTTTTTTGAAATCGCTAAACAGATTGAAATCTTTACCACGCTCTTCAAGGAGTTGAACATGAACTATGTGGACGATACCAATCCCGCAGAACTCATGGATTCGGCCATTAAAAATATGTTGGGAGAATTGGATCCCTACACACAGTTTTTGAACGAACAGGATGTGGAGGCCTACAAAATCAACAACGCTGGAGAATATTCAGGGATCGGGGCGGTTGTTCGTTCCTATGAAAGTAAGCTGCTCATTGTGGAACCCTACAAAGGCTATGCTGCCGATAAGGCCGGCCTTAAGGCCGGTGATGAAATCATACAGATTGGAGAGACCAAGGTTTCCGATTTTGACGATGATGCCGGAGAGCTTCTAAAAGGAGCTTCAAACACAACTGTGAATGTTACCTATGTAAGGCAAGGAGAAACCAAAACTGCCACAATTACCCGCGAAGGGGTTGAGGTAGACGCTGTTCCCTTTTATGACATGATCGACGATAAAACCGGATATATTGTCCTTTCCCGTTTCAATAGAAAGGCTTCAAGTCAGACCAAATCGGCCATGCAAGACCTAATGGGCCGAGGTGCTGAACAACTGGTCCTCGATTTAAGGGGAAACCCGGGGGGGCTTTTGTCCGAAGCCATTAATGTGACCAATCTTTTTGTTCCCAAGGGCGAATTGATCGTTACCACAAAATCCAAGGTAAAGAAATTTAACCAAGAATATAGGACCAGAAACCAACCTGAAGATGTTGATATTCCTTTAGTGGTCTTGGTTGATGGTAGAAGTGCCTCTGCAAGCGAAATTGTTTCTGGGGGATTACAGGATTTGGACAGGGCCGTTATCATGGGGGCACGAAGTTTCGGAAAAGGGCTGGTTCAAAGACCTTTGAAGCTTACCTATGGCACACAATTGAAAGTCACCATATCCCGATATTATACGCCTTCCGGAAGATGTATTCAATCTTTGGATTATTGGCACCGTGACGAGGAAGGAAATGCGGTCAGAAATACTGACTTTAAGGAGTTTTCCACCAAAAACGGTCGCAAGGTTCAAGATGGAGGCGGGGTAATGCCCGATGTGGTCATCAACTCTTTGCGCACCAACACCTTAATTGATGCCCTTGAACAAAACAACCTTGTTTTTGATTTTGCCACCGATTATTATTACGACCATTCCTTTGATTCGGTGGACGATTTTGCTTTTTCTGAAGCAGATTACGTTGCGTTTAAAAAATATGTGCAAGAGCAGAACTTTTCGTTCCAGACCAAAACCGAAACCTTGTTGGAAGAATCCATTAACGCAGATGAATCATTGTTGGGGCCAGATGTTCAAGAAAAATATAAAGATCTACTCCTAGCGGTAAATCGTGGTAAAATTTCCGCACTGGATACCTATAAGAACGAGATACAGAAGAATCTGGAAGATGAAATCATCACGCGTTTTTTCTACAGGGACGGGCTTTACACCTACTATTTGGGCCACGACGATGCCATTTTGGCCGCAAAAGTGCTTTTGTCTGATCGTTCTAAATACACAGAGCTTTTACGATAAATCATGCGGACAATATTCCTTATATGGTTAATTTTTCTTTGTCCCAAGCTGTTCCTATATTCCCAAACCTCATTTAAAAAAGGCATTGTCCATGATACCATCCAGGTCTCAGGAGCCCAAGGAGAGTCTTTTGCCCTTTATCTTCCCGAATCCTATTCAGATGCTGTATTGAGCCCAATTGTATTCATATTCGATCCTGCTGCCCGGGGACGTGCCGGTATTCAACCTTTTATTGAGGCTTCAGAAAAGCATGGTCTTGTTTTGGTCTGTTCCAATAATTCCAGAAACGCTCCATACGAGCGTAACTTCAAAATAGCCGATCATCTTTTTAATCATGTTTTCTCAAATTTTAACATCCAGAAAGATGGTATCTATGCCGCTGGGTTTTCAGGAGGTTCACGATTGGCGAGCGCCATTGCCTCATTGACCAATCAATTTGCAGGGGTTATTGGTTGTGGTGCCGGGTTTTCAGGTCAGAAAGAGCATATGCCCACTACACAGACGTATTCCTATGTTGGCCTTTGTGGCTATCGGGATATGAATTACAGTGAAATGATGCAAAACCGAGATTATCTGGACCAAATTCATTTTAGCAACACCCTTATTACCTTCGATGATGAACATCGCTGGCCCCATTCTTCCCACATATCCAGAGCGTTTGATTGGCTGTATCTTCAAAAATTGAAGGCAAACAATTCCGAAGACACAGCACTGTTCATGAAACAATATTCTCTGGACTACCAATGGCTGAAAAAAATAGAAGCTCAAAATGAGCCCATTCTCCTTGCCGAACAATATGTTCGTATGTTGACCGATTACGGGGAATCAATACAAGTGGACAGCCTCCGACAAGGATATGCTGCATTACAAGAATCAACAACTTACAAGAAACAGAGTAGAAAACTGAAAAAGGCGCTCCTTATGGAGCAAAGATTGGGTAAAGAATTTCGCAGTCAGTTTTCTAAAGATTTTGAGGGTTTGGACAAGCCCGATTTTAATTGGTGGAAAGAAAAGCTTAAAAAGCTCACGGCTTTAGGAAAAAATGAAGACGTACAGATACAGAGAATGGTGTACCGCATAAAATACGATTTATTCGCACGAGCCTTTTCCAGAAAAAGTTTTCTGGCCAGCACATCATTTCACGATCAAGTGGCCCTATTAGATCGTTTCTTGGAAATACTTTCTTCATTTACAAAGTAAAATATCCCGTTCATCAACCCAAAAGCCATAACCATCAGATCGCGGGTAAATCCCACGCTACTTTCCGTACTTTTCACTAAAATCTTACCACATGACCTACACCGTTATTACTCTGGCCACCGTGAGTTTGGTCCTGTTCTATTGGTTGTATGTGTTGTTTTCTACCTGTTTTCACTCCCAACTTTCCGTTTGGTCTGCGTTAAAAGAGAATCTAGTGCCTGTGATGCAAGCAACCATTCTCTCTACAAAAACACTAAAAATGAGAAAGTTTGTTTGGGTAGAGGCTTTGATCGTATTTGAAAATTTCTGTGGTCATCCCATACAAAGAACAATTCGTCTTAAAGATCGCCAACCACATTTGAACCGTTTCCTTCCGGGAAAGGTGCTCCATATTGGTCTGGATCCCTCCAAAAGACCCAATGATCCCATCCAGTTTATCCCCACCAACCACCGCATATCCTTTGTGCTGGTTTTATTCTGTTGCTTCTTTATGGTCGCCTATATTATTGGCTACTTTTATCTTATGGCCGTAACCATATATAGGATTAATATTTTTCCTGAAAGATATGAGCGAATCTTTGCTTCTTCCGCTGTGTGGCAACTTAGTTTAGTTTTTGTGGTCATTTATCTCTTTTTGAAATGGTACTTGTTGCGAAACGAATTACTTACCAAAAAATCCACAAAAAAGATGAACTGGGACCTCCTTTACAGTGGTTTGGGGGCCAAGGCCATTATCCAAGATTATAAAGATACCGGGATTCGAATCAATAAAAACCCGAAAATAGAGTTCTCGTATACTTTCTTGGACCTTATTGGGCGGGGTATTCGAGGTACAGATGTAAAGACCGTCCATAAAAAGGAAATGGGAGCCCTAGCCGACATAGGCGAAGTGGAAATCATGTACATTGCCCATAAGCCCGGGATTTCACGATTGGTGGAAAATTTGGAAAACAAGGAGATTCCGAAAATTATCCAGCTTCTTATTCAGGTTGTAGTCTTTGTCCTTTCTATTCTTATACTATTGCTTTTTTACCAAGATATGTTCCAAATGGATAGTAGTTTGTTGAATCCATTCTCATTTGTTTTTCATTTTTAGTACTTTGTAACGTCTCAATTGTAGATATGTCGAAAATCAACCGGGAAGATATCCAAATCATAAGCCGTTGCAGCAATTGGTCCGAAAAGGGTGTATCCAAAACTCTGGCAGATACCGTTTATGCCAATAAGCCTTCATGGCTGGCATTCTTAAGGCTACTTTTCCTCGGTATTGGGGTTTCATTTACCGTTGCAGGTATCATTTTTTTCTTTGCCTATAATTGGGCCGACCTCAACAAATTTGTAAAGCTTGGGTTAATGCAGGGCTTGGTACTCCTAGTTTCTTTGGGTGCTCTGTTTTTTAAAGCAAACCCTTTAATCAAAAAAATACTGCTTACGGCAGCAGCAGTACTTGTTGGAGCTTCGCTGGCGGTATTTGGGCAAATATACCAGACAGGAGCCAATGCTTATGATTTCTTTTTGGCTTGGGTCTTATTCATTACCATATGGGTGTGCATTGCCCGCTTCGCTTCGCTGTGGGTTATTTATATTGCACTGATCAATACCACGGTCTTTCTTTATGCAGACCAAGTTGCAAATGATTGGTCCGAACTCCTTGTAATCAACTTGCTATTTATTATCAACCTTTTTTTCTTGGTTGGTTTCTTGTTGATTTCCAAGTTTAAGCCTGAAAGAAGATTTCCGACATGGTCCACCCATTTGCTTGCATTGGCAATTTCCGTACTAGGAACCTTGGGTATCTCAATGGGTATTTTTGAAGACCCGGAACCCTTATTTTGGACACTTCTTTTCCTAACAGGGGTTACTTATGGGTTCGGTATTTGGTTTGGACTAAGAGCGCATAACACATTTTATTTGGCCATTATATGCTTTAGCATCATTCTAATTATCTGCGCCTTACTTCTCCGTGCTTCGGATGGCGCTGGAATGTTTTTTATAATTGGCCTATTTATTATTGGCAATGTTACTGTATTGATCAAAATCTTAATGGAACTTCAGCGAAAATGGACAACGTAAAAGACATAGAACCCTTTTTGGATACCATTGGCGCTGTTGAAGGGCCCACTTTCTCCTTTGATGAAAATGCAATAAAATCCGAATATGCCAAACAACATAAAAGAAGGTCCAATCTAGTCATTAAGGTGCTTTCTATTTTTGGAATCCTGTTTGCCACATTTGCTTTTTTTGGGTTCCTGGCCATTTTGGGCATTTATGAGTCTGAATTGGGTATGTTACTTTTGGGAAGCATCCTTATTGTACTGTCTTTGCTTTTGAATATAAAATTTGATACGCTCATTGTTGATACCTTCGGTGCTTCCATTTATGTGCTTGGTATTGCGCTGGTGTCCTTCGGTTTAATTTCTTTTGAACTGCATGAAGATCTCACAACCTTTTTGGTCATCACTATAGCCTTGTGTTCACTGTTTGTTGTTCAGAACTATATTTTATCCTTTATATCCATATTGATCATTGCCTCTGGCTTCTTGGTGTTTATTTTTTCCAAAGATCTATTTGAATTGCTCCATTTTTACACCGCCTTTTACGCCTTGGCCTTGGCGTATTGTTCTTTTAATGAGCCTCAATTTTTTACTTCTGGCCTTAAGGTGTCCAAAATATACGGTCCACTTCGCATTGGGCTAATTTTTTCTTTATTGTTTGGTCTTGTTGCCGTTGGCAACTACCGTCTTGCCCCAATGTCCCAAAACTTAAACTGGATTTCTTCCCTTGTCCATATTTCAATCATATTGTATCTAGTGGGGCCTATTACAAAAACCTTGGGGGTAGATTCCAAAAACACAAAAATCTGGATATATACTCTGACCTGTCT
>JAUICT010000081.1 GCA_030429325.1 Bacteroidia bacterium | reverse complement strand
AAAATCATGGGGTATTTTTTGGACGGGTCAAAATTGGGAGGGGTAACCACCCAGCCCTGTATTTTGCGTTGGTCATAGGAAGACTCCCACCATAATTCTTCCACCTTTCCCAAATTTTTGAACGAAAAGAGGTCGTCATTGAGGGCGGTCAAACGTTTGCTGTTCCCTTTGGCATCCACAACCGCCAAATCAGAAGGATGGTCTGTTTTACCTAGGGTATAGGCGAATTTGTTGTTGGAAGAGCCGGAAAAGCTGGCTGCATTGTAAGGTCTGCCCAGAGACAATCCGCCGAGACCTTCTGCGATATCGGTCACCTTTCCGGATAGGGTTATGGAGGCCAATTTCCCCAGCCCCTTATCGGTATAGGCAAAATAGAGGCCATCCCCCTTGCTGTTCCAGACCATATCTTCCACATCCCTGTCAAAGTTCCCGGAAATCAATTGGACATTGCTTCCATCGGCATTCATTACATAGAGTTGGGTCAATTGATACCCTTGTAGACGATCATCAAAGCCCAAATAGGCAATTTTGGAGCCGTCAGGAGAGAGCACGGGGTTGCCATCAGGGCCATTACGGTCGGTGAGAGCTTTGGTTTCACCAGTACCTACACTGATTTGGTAAATTTCGCTGTCCAGCGCTTCAAACTCTTCATCCTTGTGGAAATTGGCACTGAAGTAGAGGTGGGTGTCATTTTTGGACCAAATAGGGCCTCCGTGGTCAAAATCGGTAAAAGTGAGCTGTTTGGGTGTCCCCCCTGAAATGGGTAGGGTGAACAATTGCATATTTCCACCTTTGAGATATCCTTGACCATCCCCACGATAGTTCATTTGGTCAATGTATTTGGGTGGGTCGTTCCATTTGGCGCCTTCCGGTTTGGCAGGCATCTTAATGATGGATTTATTTTCTTTGGGCACAAACATGTTAAAGGCTACATACCGGTCGTTGTGCGACCAAGAGACCTGCCCCGGAGCTTGAGGTGTGTTGGTCAATGCCATGATTTCCTTGGTGTCCAACCACATGAGGTAAAGCTTCATCTTTTCATCGGCCATATTGGACTTGAAGACGATTTTTGTGCCGTCATGGGACCATTTTGGAGCAAAATCATTTTGATTTCCCGTGGTTAGGGGACGATTGTTGGAACCATCAAAATTCACGATCCAAAGGTTGGATAGGTTTCTGTCGGTCATGACGTCTTTAAAATTCCGCACATAAATGATTTTGGAACCGTCTGGTGAAATTTGAGGGTCAGATACATACTCCATGTTGAAGATATCCAACAATTCCAAATTAGATTGTACTTGTGACATTCCGATGGAAATGGACAAGATTGTAAAAATTGTGGTAGTGAGTAATTTTTTCATAGGACTGTTAGTTAGTTGCTGATGGTTAGTGTTATTCTTCCCACTCGGTATGGAAAATCCCATCGCGGTCTACCCGTTCATAGGTGTGGGAACCAAAATAATCGCGCTGCGCCTGAATGAGGTTCAGCGGTAAACGGCTACTGGTATAGGCATCAAAGTAGGTAAGGGCATTGGACAATCCGGGAAGGGGAATACCGTTGGTGGCACCATAGGCCACCAGTTCACGTGCGGCCCCAACAGTTTCCTGTACTTTTTTCACAAAGGAAGGGGAGAGCAATAGGTTTTGCAAGTCTTTATCTGCTCGATAGGCTTCAGTGATATCCGCCAAAAGGGCGGCTCTGATGATGCATCCAGCACGCCATATTTTGGCAATTTCACCCAGTTCCAGTTCGTAACCATATTCTTTGGAGGCATCGGCCAACTGGTGCATGCCCTGGGCATAAGTAATGATAAAGGCAAAATACAACGCCTGCTCCGCTTTGGAGGTAAAGTCATTCTTGTCAACACCTTTAGGTGTTGGACGGTTGTATAGGGCATCCGCTTTGACCCGTTCGTCTTTGAGGGCCGATATTTCCCGCATGCTCACCGCCACATCAATGGTGGGGATGGGAATACCCAAATCCATGGCATTTTGGGAAGTCCATTTTCCAGTGCCTTTTTGCTTGGCCTTATCCAAGATCATATCCACGAGGTCACCATCTCCCAAATCATCCTTTTGCTCAAAGATTTCAGAGGTAATCTCCACCAAAAAGGACTGCAATCGACCTTGGTTCCATTCAGAATAGGTTTGGTGGAGTTCTCCGTTGGATAGTCCACCTGCTTTTTTGAGCAAGTCGTATATCTCCGAAGTAAGCTGCATCAACCCATATTCAATGCCATTGTGCACCATTTTCACATAGTTTCCGGCTGATTTCGGACCCAAATAGGCAACGCAGGGTTCTCCTTTATACTTGGCAGAAACCGCTTCAAAAATGGGTTTTACATGTTGATAGGCTTCGCGGGAACCACCGGGCATGATGCTCGGACCTTTTCTCGCCCCCTTGGCACCACCCGATACCCCGGCACCAAAGAAATTGATGCCTTTTTCCTTTAGATAGGCTTCACGTCGGTCGGTATCCGTAAAAAATGAATTTCCACCATCAATGATGATGTCACCCTGGTCTAAATGGGGCAATAGGCTATCAATGACCAAGTCCACCACTTTTCCAGCTGGAACCAACAACATGATTTTTCGAGGCGTTGTCAGCGCATCCACAAAAGTCTTTACATCTGTTGATGCGTTTACCTTGTCCGTATCGCCACCTTCCTGGATCAGTGCATTCACTTTTTCGGTATCCAAATCATTCCCGAAGGCAGTAAACCCATTATCCGCTACATTCAAGATAAAATTGCGTCCCATTACTCCCAGACCTACTAGGCCAAAATCATACGTATCTGCCATTGTGCTTCGTTTTCAGCTTCTTATGTTAAGACAATTTAAAGTAAATTATTTGTTGAAATCAGAACCTAAAATAAACCTTATATTCGTTACGCTCAAATATTAATCAACTTCTTCATTAGGATGGCACAAGGGCCGTTTGAAGGATTCACTCAGTCAGTAGCAACGATAGTATGAAAAAGACCGAAAACCAAATGCTCGTGATTTTTGGGGCATCTGGCGATTTGACCGCAAGAAAATTGATTCCAGGCCTCTTCAATCTCTATTTGGCCAATCAACTTCCCAAGAATTTTGTGGTTTTGGGAGCCAGTAGAAGCGACCTCACCGATGAGGCATTTCGGGATAAGGTGGTATATAAAAGCCCTTATCTGAAGGAGAAAATCCAAAAGCTGGGTGAAAGTGAGGTGAAAGGCTTCGCCGATTTATTATACTACATGGATTTGGGAAAGGAGTACGATACGGATTATGCACCATTGCGCAAGCGTGTTGAAAGCTTAAAGGCGAGCCATGATACTTCTGGAAATATCATGTACTATCTTTCCACGCCACCTACCTTGTACGAAACCATAGCCCAAAATTTGGCCGAAGCAGGTATGAACACCCAAAACAATGGATGGAAACGTTTGATCGTTGAAAAACCTTTCGGATATAGTCTGGAAACGGCAAGGCAGCTTAATGAAGGACTTCATAAGTATTTTACGGAACCCCAGATATACCGGATAGACCATTATTTGGGTAAGGAAACGGTGCAGAACCTATTGGTGACCCGTTTTTCCAACAGCATTTTTGAACCATTGTGGAACCGAAATTATATCCATCATGTGGAAATCACCAATGCCGAAAGCGTAGGTGTGGAGAAGAGGGGAGGCTATTATGACAAATCGGGCGCGCTTCGGGATATGTTCCAGAACCATTTGTTACAGATTGTATCCTTGGTGGTCATGGAGCCACCCATTGGGGACCAACCTGAAGAAATTCGTAACGAGAAGGTGAAAGCGCTGAAATCGCTTCGCATCATGAAGGGTGAGCAGACCTTGTTCAACAATACCATTCGTGCCCAATATGTAGCTTCCGAAATCAACGGGGAAAAGATGAACGGATATCGGGAAGAGGAGGGAGTAGATCCCAATTCCACCACGGAAACCTATGCCGCCATTAAGTTTTATGTGGACAATTGGCGTTGGCACGGGGTCCCGTTTTATGTGCGAACCGCAAAGCGGATGCCCACCAAAGTTACGGAAATTGTGATTCACTTTAAGGCGCCGCACCACCAAATATTCAAAGATTCAGGAATGCACAGTAAAGACAATAAATTGATTATCCGTATTCAACCAGATGAGGGAATCTTGATCAAATTTGGGGTAAAAGTCCCCGGACAAGGTTTTAAGGTGGAGCGGGCCAATTTGGATTTTTATTACTCCAATTTGGCACAAACCTATGTGATGGAAGCTTATGAGCGGTTGTTATTGGATGCCATGCAGGGCGATGCCACGCTTTATGCCCGTGCCGATGAAGTGGAGGCCGCTTGGGAATTTGTGGACCCTATTTTAGAATATTGGAAAAATGGCAAGGATGTGCGAATGTACGGATATGCAGCAGGGGTGTGGGGCCCTGAAAATGCCGATGATCTCATAGAAGACCTAGGCTTTTGGCGTAATCCAGGGGAGAATCTCGCCGATGATCCTGGGTATTGTGTGATTTGTTAATAACAATGGACAATGAGCAATGAACAATGAACAATGAACAATGGACAATGAGCAATGAACAATGGACAATGGACAATGAGCAATGAGCAATGAACAATGGACAATGAACAATTGTCAGTTCGAGCGCAGTCGAGAACCATTTTAGTCAAGAACAAATGAAATGAGATGTTGATGGAATTAAAAATATATAAGGACAAACAAGAAGTAGCGGAGCAATTTTCGACTTATTTTGCCAATAAGGCCAATTCAGGGGAGTTCCATGTGGCGCTTTCCGGAGGGAGCACACCCAAAATCGTATTTGATGTATTGGCTGGAAAATTTTCGGATGAAATCGATTGGAAAAAGATTCATTTTTATTGGGGGGACGAACGCTGCGTTCCTCCTACCGATGACGATAGCAATTACAAAATGACCGTGGAGCATCTATTTTCAAAAATTAAGGTGCCGGATGCGAATATCCACCGTGTATTGGGAGAAAATGACCCCAATGGTGAAGCCATGCGCTATGCCAACCTGTTGGAAATCAATTTGGATAGGGTAGAAGGCATCCCACAATTTGATTTGGTGATCTTGGGCATGGGCGATGACGGACATACGGCTTCCATTTTCCCCCATGAGATTGAGCTTTGGAACGCCGAGGACCATTGCGTAGTGGCCACCCATCCCGATTCAGGTCAAAAAAGGGTTTCCATCAATGGAAAGGTCATCAATATGGCCAAAGAAGTTGCCTTTTTGGTCACAGGAGCTTCCAAGGCGGAAAAAGTAAGGGCGGTTGTGGAGAAAACAACTGGTTCTGAAGTGTATCCGGCGACCCTGGTCAGTCCAACATCGGGAAATCTGGTTTGGTTTTTGGATGATGCCGCCGCCGCAGGGCTCAGTCCAAATCCATAGTCACGTTTTCCCCTTCCAAAAATTCCAAAAACTCGTTTACCTTAAAGTTATTGGATTCGTACTTGCTGTCACGGTTAGATGCGGATTGCTTCCGTTCCTTGCTACGGGCAAATCTACGGATGTCCTGTTTGCTTTTTAAAATCAACCCGGGAACCGCTTTGTTTTTTCCGTTAGTGCCTTTGGATACCATGGTGAAATAGGAAGAGTTGCAGTGTTTTACCTCACCTGTGGTCACATTTTCGGATTCCACCCGGACCCCGACCACCATGGAGGTTTTTCCAGTGTAGTTGATAGAGGCCTTGAGCGTGACCAATTCACCTACTTCAATGGGATTTAAAAAATCCACCCGGTTCACAGAGGCGGTCACACAGTAGCTTTGCGAATGCTTGGAGGCACAGGCAAAGGCAATTTGGTCCATAAGATTCAAGATATGCCCACCGTGTACTTTGCCCCCAAAATTGGAATGGGAGGGGAGCATCAGTTCGGTAATGGAGACCCTACTTTCTTTGGACGACTTGAATTTTTTCATTGATTTCTGAATAGCGGTGACTTCTCGGTTTCCACTTCGGTAATAAAATATTTCGTGTCGCCCAGCCAAAAGAAGGTGGCGTAGCGCTCCTTGTAGGTCACTTTGATGTACTGACCTTGGTATTCCTTCATTTTCTCAATGATTTCCGTTTGGCTGTCCTCCACCGAAAAGGAAAACACATTGGTGCCCGAAAGTCCTTGACTGATTTGCCCTTCCCAGGTTTTTACCACAACCCCCCTACGGCTGAACTTGATGAGTTCCCCGGACCGATAGCCCTCACTGAAGGGTACGTAGTAGATAAAGGCAAAATAGGCTGCAATTCCCAACACTATGGCAGAAATGGCGATAAATAAAAACTTTCTCACGGCTTATAGTTCTAGTTTAGGGTCTTCTTCAAAATCATCCTCTTGGGCACGCTTTAAAATAGGCTCAGGCAAGGATTTTTTGGCTTTGGCCCCCATTTTTTTCAATCGTTCAATACTGGTAATGATGTTGCCACGGCCATCCACCAACTTGTTCATGGCGCCACGGTACTCACTTTTGGCTTCATCCATTTTCTTGCCCACTTTGGTCAAATCGGATACAAAACCTTCAAATTTGTCATAAAGGGCGCCGGCCTGTCGGGCAATCTCAATGGCATTTTTTTGCTGTTTCTCATTGCTCCACATGGTATCAATGGTGCGAAGCGTAGCGAGCAATGTAGATGGGGTCACAATGACAATGTTCTGTTCAAAGGCCTTATTGTAGAGCGAAACGTCCTCGTTTATGGCCACGGCAAAGGCGGGCTCAATGGGTACGAACATCAATACAAAATCAGGGCTTTCCATTTCATAGAGGTCCTCATATTTTTTGGCGGACAATTGTTCCACATGCTTTCGCAGCGAGTTGATATGGTCTTTCAGGAATTTGGGCTTGTCATCTTCCTCGGCATTGGTATATCGCTCGTAATCGGTCAATGAGACCTTGGAATCCACGACCATTTTTTACCATCGGGTAGATGGATGATGACATCGGGCATGACCCTACTGCCATCTTCACGGGTAAAGCTTTGCTGGACACTATACTCTCTATCTTTCTCCAAACCAGACTTTTCCAAGACCCGTTCCAACACCAATTCTCCCCAGTTCCCCTGCATTTTGCTATCACCCTTCAATGCCTTGGTCAGGTTTTCGGCCTCTTGGGTTATTTTAAGGTTTTGGTTTTGGAGGTGGAGCAACTGTTCTTTGAGGGCAGAGTGTATGCTGATGTTCTCCTTTTGCGAATTTTCCACCTTTTCCTCAAACTCCTTTATCTTTTTGTTGAGAGGGCTTAGGATGTTCTCGATGTTCTCTTTATTGCTCTTGGTGAACTTTTCACTTTTTTCTTCCAGAATTTTGTTGGCGAGGACCTCAAACTCTTTGGTGAACTTTTCCTGTAGTTTTTCAACCTCCTCCTTTTGTTCCCTGTTTTTGAGTTGAAGGTTTTCCAAATCGGCCTGATAACGCACCAACTGATTGCTTTGCTGTTCCTTTTCGGATTGTAATTGTTTGCGTTCCTCATCGCCCAACAACAATTTATCATTGAGGGATTTGATGGAAGCATGGAGTTGTTGCTCCCGTTCCTCCCAAACACTTTCGGTGGACTTGGTCTTTAACTTTTGGATGTACATACCACCAAACAGCCCCATGGCCAATGCAATGATTCCTATAATGAGATAGATAAGTTCTGCGCTCATGAAAAGATTTCTTCGGATAAAGATAACGGATTCCGACGGATGCCGAAATGGAAAATAGACTTACTTATTCACCTTGAATGTACCTGTTTTGGCATCAAACTGAATCATTTCCGAAGGAAACAAGCGTTCAAAATGGTGTTGTTCAATCAGTTCGCAAGGCGCCCCGAAGGGATTATCGATACCATCCAGAATCAAGGTCTTATCGCACAACTGAATGGCCAAATCAATCTCATGGGTAGTAAAGAGAATGGTTTTTTGGTTTTCATGGGCCAATTGCTGCAACAATTTCAAGATTTGAACCTTGTGGTAGAGGTCCAAATGGGTGGTGG
>JAUICT010000080.1 GCA_030429325.1 Bacteroidia bacterium | reverse complement strand
GAATATTGTCCCAAGTATCGGTTGCGATACCAATGTTTACCGCAGTAAGGATGTCTGCTATTGCATCGATATGGGTTGAGCCATTTTCTTCGGCCTTAGCTTTGATAACTTGCAAATTGGGCAAAATATAAAGATACACCTGCTCCCAAAGTCCCGAAGCCGAAGTTTGCCCTGCGGCACCTCCTCCTGTGTTCACAAAATATTGCACATAGTTGCCAAAAGAAAGTTCGGCAGATCTTTGTCCCTCCATGGTACTGTGCATTACTGGAGCCATTAGGTCTTGCATTCGCAATTCCTCCTCCGTAGCTGTATTGGAAGGGGTGTTCACATCAAAATAATCTTCACTACATCCCACCACAAACATGAGGGAGCACAGTAGAAAAACCTTTTCTATACTTATTCTTATTTTTTTCATAGTCATTTTTTAAAATGCAATATTTAAACCAAATGAATAGCTCTCACTCAACGGAATATTTAACCCTGTGAAGCCGTATACATTGCTACCTGCGCTGTATTGATTCCCTTCTGGATCATATCCATCAAAAGGCGTCCAGAGCAAAACGTTATTTACACTTGCCGAAACACTTACCTTTTCTATGTTCAAACTCTTGATAAGGTTGCTTTGAATATCATAGGACAAGGACACGTTTCTCAGTTTTACCCAACTGGCATCTTGTACCAACACTTCGGAAGCTCGGTTGTATGCATTGGAGTTTCTGTAGTAGTTGGCATCTATCAATGCCTCGGTGGTATTCGGTACAAACCCTCCATTTCCGTCATCCATGACACCATCCAAAACTACATTGACATCACGTTGAAGTGTGCTCAATGGATTACCATTCCTAATGGAGTTTCTTAGGCCGGCATCATACAGGTCTCCTCCTTTCTTGTATTCCAACAAGACATTAAAACCAATTCCTTTCCATTTTAGGTTACTACCAATGGAAGAAATAAAATCTGGGAACGCATTCCCCACAATGACCCTTTCATCTGTATTGATTACGGGATAGCCATTGGCGTCTATATATCGTTCTCCATTTTCATATACCCATTTGTATCCATAGAGATTACCCATCTTGTCTCCTTCCCTTACTTCTGAAGTGACCCCTGCAAAACCGGAATCGGCAAAGATGATGGATTCAACATCGTCAGGTATTTCCAACACCTCTCCTTCGCTGGTAGACCAGTTCAGGATAAGTTCCCATCGAAGATCTTGGTTTCTGATGATATCTGCACTGATCAAAAGTTCATGTCCAAATACCTTGTAATCTCCTGCATTTCTGAAAATTTGTGAATACCCTGAAGAATTGGCCACGCCCACACCAAATATTTGATCCTTGACACGGGAGTTGTAATAGGCGTAATCCAACCTGATACGGTTATCCATAAACCTTAGGTCCGCTCCAAACTCGGTCGATTGATTCTTTTCCGGCACAATTTCAAAGCCTCTTTGAGTACTTCTTCTGTAACCCCCTACGCCTGCAAAAGGAAAGTCGCCATCAACCACAAAATATTGTCCTGCTTGGCCAAAACCTGGGCCTTTGCCCACTTCCGCCCATGATGCCCTTAGTTTACCAAAACTAAACACATTGGTATCACCAAACAGGTCAGAGATGTCATATGCCAAACTTGCCGATGGATAAAAGAACGATCGGTTATCAACAGGTAAAGTAGAAATCCAGTCATTTCTTCCTGTCAAAGACAGGAATAGTTTATCCTTGTATCCCAACTTAAGCTCCCCAAAAACACCCATAACGCGTTCCTGAACAATGCTTTTATTTATAAAAAAGTTGGTGGTATTGCCTATTTCGTTCAATCCGGGAATGTTCAATCCTTCTCCCCTAGCCTCAAGATAGGAGCGTTTTGAATCTGACAATTGATGCCCCAAAGTCAAGTCTGTTGTAAAATCATCTGACCAAGATTTATTGAAAGCTGCCAAGAAATTGGATTCCAATCCGGTGAAATTAATGTTCTGTTCCAAGATAAATCCACCTACTTGAGAACCTCCATCCAAATCTGGTCCCACATATCTGTTTCGTGCATCGGAATAGTTGTCAATCTGTGCCGCATAGGTAAAGGTGACCCAGTCTTTAGGAGACCACGTCAAGGTAGTGTTACCAATCCAGCGGCTTACATCGTCCTCAAGATTACTGGTTTCCATAAGATATCTTGGGTTATCAATGATTCCAAAGGAATAATCACGTTCACTTCCATCTGGGTTCATGTAATCATTTATAGGAAAGGTCCCAGAATAGTAAGATAAAGCGCTCATCACGGATTTATCACCTCCATTGGCTCTTTTTCCTCCAGAGCTGGAAAACGCAACAGAACCATCAATATTAAAGTTATCCGTTACCTTATAACCTGCCTTAAGCCTAAAATTGGTCTTTTTATAGTCTGTATTGGGCAGCACACCCTGTTCGCTGTTGTTTCCAACCGAGAAGTAATAATTTATTCGCTCTCCTGCCCCACTAAGGTTTAAGTTAAGTTGGGTGTTAAAACCCGTTCTAAAGATGTCATAAGGGCTGTAAAACCGGTCGTTGGACAAATCAACGATGTTTCCATCCCCCAAGTCGTACGAATCCAACGAATATTCAGGACCCCATGAATAAAAAGATGTGGAATTTTGAACCCTGTTGAAGCCTGTTTCAGAATCTGGGTCGTACAATGTTCTTGGTGCACCACCAAAACCTTCCCTGTACGTAGTTTGTAAAGGTGGTGTGGTTCTAACATTTCTGAACGAAGTAGAGGCTGTCAAATTGATCTTAGGCTTGCCTAGTTTTCCTTTTTTTGTGGTGATAATGATAGCTCCGTTGGAAGCCCTTACCCCATAAAGTGCGGTTGCCGCCGCTCCCTTTAATACGTTAAAGCTTTCAATATCCTCCGGGTTTAGGTCTCCTGCCCTATTGGAAAAAGCAAATTGCTCTGAACTATTGGGAGAGTTGGAACCTGCACTTGGCCTAACCTCACCGGCAAAGGTATCATTGTTAAGGGCAAGACCATCAACAATGATCAAAGGTTGGTTCCCCCGTGAAGGGTCAATGGAAGTAACCCCCCGAATCAAAATATCAACACCACCACCGGAACTACCCGAGGTTCGGTTGATCTGTACACCCGCAATTCTACCCTGTAAGGTTTCTATAGGGTTGGCTTGCCCCACAAGATTAACATCCTCGGCACTTACTTTGGTAACTGAATATCCTAAGGATTTTTGCTTTTGTTCAACACCAAAAGCGGTGACCACCACTTCATCCAATTGTGTTGAATCTTCCTCCATGACCACATTGAGTCTGGTTTGCGAACCTACGGTTACATCTTTGGTCTGCATGCCCAAATACGAAAACTGTAGTACTTGTCCGCTAGAAGCGACAATGGAAAAATTTCCATCAAAATCTGTTGTGGTACCATTTGTTGTTCCTTGAACAACAATCGTGACACCTGGTAAGGGTTGACCCGATGAATCAGTCACCGTTCCTGTAATGGTCTGTCCATAGGTCGTAAGCCCCATAAACAAACCCATCAAAATGAGATAAACGTTCTTCATTCTTTAGTTTTATGTTATTTTTTGATGAATATTGATAAAAAATTCAATAATCAAACAATTGCCGTTAAAAATGTTGTATTTGTAAAAAAATGACAAGGAGAGTGCACAATATTCAAAAAAAATAGGAAACCACAATATTTTTTTGATTTTCATTTTCTTCTGCAAAAGATCATTAAAATACTTGGATCAACAACCTGTTAATTTTTTAATTCCTTTTTTACGGATTCATTAGTTTTTATCGTATCTTATTAAGGATTAACAATTGCTAACTTAAACACACCTGTCATGAAAAAAATACTTGGATTGGTTTTTTTGGTGTTCATTTTTATTTCCACGGCATGGTATGCACCTCCAAAACCTGAAACAATGCATTCCATTGAGGGAACTTGGGAACTACAAAGCTTTTATAGCTATGATGATGGTGTAAACATTTCGGATACCGTGCCTAAAGCGGACGGATACAGGCAAGTAAAGATGTACTATAACGGTAAGGTCATGTGGACACGCTATGTGCCGCAAGATTCGGTTGAGTGGTTTGGATATGGCCAATATAAGGTTACGCCGGATTCCTTGATTGAAACACTGGAATATGCCTCTTCATCTATGATGAGTGCGCTGGATACCCTTCGGGTTTTCCGATTTGAACTGGACATCACAGAAAGTACGTATAGCCAAATTAGTTTTGATGAAGAAGGAAACAGAACTTTTTCTGAAAATTACGTTCGAATTGATTGACTCAACATGTAACGCACCAAAAAGGCACTGGAATTCCAGTGCCTTTTTTTGTTCTCATAGCGTATATTTCCTAAACCTTTATGGTGTCACGGTCTCCTTGCTTTCAACCATTGCCAGATAACGCTCGGCATCCAAAGCGGCCATACATCCAGTTCCTGCAGCCGTAATGGCTTGTCTGTAAATCTTGTCTTGGGCATCTCCACTAGCAAAAACACCGGGTCTGCTGGTCTTGGTAGATTTGGCGTGGGTAATAAGATACCCTGTTTCGTCCATTCCTCTTTTTCCCCTGTTTGATTGTTTACCATTCTTAGGCCTTCTACCACTTGATCACCTATTACTTCATCTACTTCTGTATTGTATCGTATTTCGATGTTCTCCAAACTGTTTACCCTATGCTGCATGGCTTTGGAGGCTCTCATTTCATCCTTTCGGACAAGCATGGTCACCTTTTTACAGATATTGGCAAGGTATGAAGCTTCCTCAGCGGCAGTGTCACCACCACCCACTATGGCTACTTCTTGGCCTTTATAAAAGAATCCATCACAAACGGCACAAGCAGACACTCCTCCACCTCTTAGGCGTTGTTCACTTGGAATGTTCAGATATTTTGCCGTTGCTCCGGTAGAAATAATGATAGTTTCAGCTTCCACAATTTTGGAGTCATCAACCGTGACTTTATGTATTCCACCTACTTCATCGCTTAAATCCACGGCAGTTATCATCCCGATTCTTACATCGGTTCCAAAACGTTCTGCCTGTTGTTGTAACTGCACCATCATAGTGGGGCCGTCTATCCCTTCGGGATATCCGGGAAAATTATCTACCTCGGTAGTAGTGGTCAATTGACCTCCAGGCTCCATTCCAGTGTACAATACAGGTCTTAAATCGGCTCTAGCAGCATATATTGCAGCGGTATAGCCCGCAGGTCCAGATCCAATAATCAATGTTTTTACTCTTTCCAGTTGTTCTGACATAACAAAATCTTCCTCTAAATTGTATGTTACAAAAGTAGGTTTTTTGTACAGAAACTTACAAAGCGGTAATTGGTTATCCCCTACGGTTTTATTAAAAAGATGTGAACATTTCTAAAATAGGTTAAAAACCTTTCGATTAGTGGCCAAAATAAAAGAGAGCCGTTGGGAGCGGCTCTCTTTGCAATAAGTAGATTAAATCCATGAATGGCAAATCTGCCCAATTTCATAAAAAACCGCTACAACCAAGGGGCTCAACCTCAAAAACCCCCTGGCGTAACGGAAACCTCTTAAGAACTAGAACTAGGTAAAGAACACTATAAGTACCCTACAAATACCCATCCTATTGGGAGGTTATTTTTGATGGGGTAAACTTAGGTTGTATTATTTTTTTTTATGAGGGGAAATTAACCAATGGGCCATTTGCGTTCACGAATGGCCCATTTGAATTCATATTTTTAAAAAAGAGTGAAAAACAAAGTTGCGAGAGGAAATTTCCTACAAAAATTTATTTTCAACCTTTTGAAGGCTAGTGGGAGTATTTTAGTTTTTTCTCGATGGTCTCGATCATTACATTGGCAATGTCCATGCCCGTGGCATTTTCAATACCTTCCAATCCCGGGGAGGAGTTTACCTCCAAGAGCAATGGTCCCCTATTGGACCGGATAATATCCACTCCTGCCACATCCAAGTTGAGTACTTTAGCAGACTTAATGGCCAATTTACGCTCTTCAGGGGTTATTTTAATCAAGGATGCAGCACCTCCTTGATGAATGTTGGCCCTGAACTCTCCTTTTTGGGCCTGGCGCTGCATGGAGGCCACTACTTTACCATTTACCACAAAACAGCGGATATCCTGCCCATTGGCTTCTTTGATAAATTCTTGGACCAAAATATTGGTCTGTACGCTCTTAAAAGCATTGATAACACTTTCTGCTGCCTTATTGGTTTCGGCCAATACCACTCCTTTTCCCTGAGTGCTCTCCAACAATTTAATGATCAGTGGGGAACCATTGACCATGCGGATAAGATCTTTTGTATCCATGGGAGATTTTGCAAATCCAGTAATGGGAATATGGATGTCGTTTTTGGAAAACAATTGTGATGCAAACAGTTTGTCCCTGGACTTGCTTATGGCATCTGCAGCATTGAGACAGTATACACCAAGCGTATCAAATTGCCGCAGAAGGGCACAACCGTAAAAAGTTACGGAAGGTTTGATCCGTGGTATCACCGCATCAAATTTGTCCAGGATATTTCCACCTCTATATCTGATTTCGGGGGATCCTGCATCCAATTTCATGTACACGTTCTCCACGTTCAGAAAAACCACCTTATGGCCACGGAGCTCCCCTGCCTCAACAATTCTTTTATTGCTGTACAATTCTGGATTACTGGCCAGAAGACCAAGGGTGAGCCCTGATTTTTCAGTCATGTAGGGCTTGTACTTTTTGGCAATCTCTTCTTGGGAAACATTGCCCTGCTTAAAACTTTTTGAAGGATCAACCAGATAACGTTCATTGATGGCCTCACGCCCCAAAAGCATTCGATACTCCATGGTATCCCTATTTGCCAGCGTAAGTTCTATTTCAAACGTATCGTTGCCTATGGTTACCGGGGTTTTGATTACGGGTCTTTCCTCTGAAATTCCTTGGGAACTTTTTACACTACGTACATCGTACAATTTAGCTTGGCATAAAATTGATATGCTACGGTTATCTTGCAAGGGGTTTACTTCAAACCGTACCCAATCCTCTAATCCTTTTGTAAAAATTTTGACCTTATTGGCCTGAATGGATGACGTCTTCGCGCCAGAATCCACCCTTGCCTTTATGGCCGGTATTCCCATGTCTTCCAATCGGCACCATTCCTCGCTGCCCAATATCCTTGTTTCGTCCAAAATTGTATATAGTTAACTGATCAATCGCATAATAAAAAGGTCCATTACCTCAACCAGAATCAAAATAATGATAATCCATTCCAGTCTACTACTTTCCCTATGATCCATTATGTCCTTGAACAAACTTAAATTTTCTTTTATAATATACCCTTGTTCCTTTATGGTTCTGTATCTTTCCTTTAAATCGAAGGTTTGTTTTAGACTCTTGTCCAATCGGTCCAAAGCCTCGTCTTCCCAAGTAACCTCATGGGAATCAAATATGTATAAATTTTCAGATATTTGGTTGTTGATGTTCAACACCCTTCCGATATGTCTTTTTAGTTTCTTACCTCCCAAATCCAGTTTTCCAAAGTACTCCAAATGGGTGGTATGTTCACGGGTCTCTTTCATGATCTGTTCAGAAAGTCCGGAGAAATAATCCAGTGCCACGGATTGCGACAGATGTAGTAAGGTAAGACGCATGGCCTCGATGTTGGATTCGGGCAGAGTAACCGTATTGTTCCCTACTTTGGGCTGTACTTGCCCAGCCACAAGCTCCACTTCTATTTCTTCCGTCAATTCGGGTTTTCGCCATTCCAGACAGAAAGGTCGCAATTCTTCCAAAACTTGGGTTATCGCCGTGTCATCATATCCAAGAAAAGCCACTATGCCATATTTAAATATGTACAGATAGCCCTCGTTATTGGAATAGAAAAGTTCATCGCGATCACCAAATACCAATTCTCCGTTAAATGCCTGTCTACACCCAGAAATGTCTATACTTCCAGCCAAGTGCTGGGCTATGGCCCTTGTTTTCATTTATATTGAAAAAATCTCCTCGGGAT
>JAUICT010000576.1 GCA_030429325.1 Bacteroidia bacterium | reverse complement strand
AGGGAAGTGTCCAATGGAACCTTATCCCCATATCCCTTGTAAGAGATACGGTTTTTGTTGAGTCCCAGACCCATAAGGTATTTGGCCACACTACTGGCCCGTTCCTTGGAAAGAACATCGTTATAGGAATCGGAGCCTAAATCGTCTGTATGCCCGCTAATTGATACTTTCAGGTTAGGGTGCTTTTTCAGGTACTCAAATACATCTTTAAGACTTTGCTTGGCCTTGGGTTGTAAATCAAAACGGTCAAATTTAAAATTGACGTGATCCAATACATAGACTTCATTGGGCTGGTATTCGGGACCCAGATAGGTTAACGAAATATCATCCAAATAGTAATAAGCATAGCCTTCTGCATTGGGATCATTGTTTTTGAAATCCAGGTAATGTGTGGCGGCATTGCTCATAAAATTTCCCAAGATGAGATGGGTTTCAAATCCTTTGGCCACGATATCCATACTGAGTTCTATCCAGCTTTGCTTGTCATCATAAAAACTGTCTGAAGAAAACTGTTTAATGTGTGTGGTCTGAATAATCTGAGATGTCAGCGCCTTATGGGAAAGTTGTCTTTTAGTGTGAATCGACAAAGGTTTTTCTGAAAATACGGCACCCATGTCCTTAACAGCGCCATCGGATTTTTCGGAAAGGCTCATGACCAGTCGCAATCGATATCTGTGTCCTTTTTGTAAAGTTTCGAACAGGGGTACTTGAATGTACTCCCTGTAATCTTTTGGGGCATAAAGGTACATTCCTGCATAAGCCGTGCCTTCAAAAGCTTCTTGTTTCCCTTTAAAGTTCATGGGAATGCCCAATTTGGTCCGGCTACATTCGTTGAAATAATCCGTGGTGCCCAAGGTCGGGGCACTCCAATGCTCTGCATCCCTATTTAAGTTACTCATTTTGATGGGGCAGGTCGAGTAATCCTCAAACCCTCCATTACGCACCAAATTCTGTGCTCTTGCCGAAGAAAAAATCAGCATAAAGCTTATACACAACTGTATGTGAATGAATCGAAGTGACATGGTTTTCCAATTAAATTGGAGCAACCAATCATTTTTACACTTTTAGGACTGGCGCAAGGTTTTAAACGCCATTTTTAACAAATTATTGCGTATTTACCTACAAATCAGAAGTCAAACTTATAGGACACCCCTGCCAAAGCCTGAAAGCCTTGTACCCTAAAATTGGCCCAACGTTGGTAATCACTATTGGCAATATTGGATGCTTTTACAAAAACCGAAAGTTGTTCATTAATGTGATACCCTGCATGGGCATTGGCATCAAAAAAGCTGTCCAAAGTAACTATGGCCGAAGGAAACTCAAACGGTTCGGCTCCCACCGTAGCCTGCGACACCAAGTCATCACGTTCGCCCACATAGAACAAATTGGCCCCAAAATACCATTGATCATTGATTTGATAATCCATGAACAATGATCCCTTGATGGTGGGCAAGTTCCAAGCAGGATTGTCCGTTTCGGTATCGTAATCGTAAAATTCCGCATTGACGCCCAAGGTAAAGTTGCGGTTGACATCAACGTTCAACTCCCCAAAAACACCCAAGGTTTTTACATCATCATAAAAAACCTGAAAGGAATTGCCGTAGTAGTAGCTTTTCTCATCATCCCGAAACAGATTCTCAGGGTTCAAGAAAAAGAGTGGTTTCAT
>JAUICT010000079.1 GCA_030429325.1 Bacteroidia bacterium | reverse complement strand
TGGTGGAAGCCTTTATCCATTGCAGCATCCATTGCGCTGATCGGCGTACTATCCTTTCAGGCATTTGGACCAAAGCCCAGTTTAAAAGAGCAAGTAGTAAAGATTGCCCCAGAGGTTTCACAGACCGAGTTTTACTTTGCCAACCTTATTGAGCAACAGGTACAGCAATTGGAGAGTGAAAAATCGCCCGAAACGGCCCAACTGGTAGACGATACCCTTTTACAATTGCAAAAGCTCAAAGAAGATTACCAGACCATGGAACAAGACTTGGTCAATGGCGGGGACAGTAAAATTATCCTGAATGCCATGATTACCAACTTCCAGACGCGAATAGACTTATTAAAAGAGGTATTGAACCAGATAGAAAACATTAAAAACTTAAAATCATTCAATGATGAAAACATTACGATATAAAATCACCCTTTTGGCCTTGGTCCTACTTCCCTTTGCACTAAGTGCGGGTACTGGGAACATGGGCGGAAGATACACCAAGGAAAAGACCATTAAAAAAGAGTTCAACGTCAACTCCGATGCATTATTTAAGGTCAACAACAGCTATGGAAACCTCAACATTACCTCTTGGAATGAAAACCGGGTGGTCATTGAGGTAAACATAAAAACCAATGGTAACGACGAGAAACGTGTACAAGAACGGTTAAATGAAATTGATGTGGATTTTGAGAACAGTTCCAATCTAGTATCGGCCCGCACTCTTTTTGGGGATAGGGGAAGTAGCTGGGGATGGAACTGGGGCAAGCGAAGAAATGTGAATGTTCAGGTAAACTACACCATTAAACTGCCCGTTAAGAACAGTGTAAGCCTTAGCAATGACTATGGAAACATCTACTTGGACCGCATAGATGGCCATGCCAAAATAAAATGTGACTATGGAAAAATTGATGTAGGCGAACTTAGGGGCAGGAACAACGAGCTTAAGTTCGATTATACCTCCAGGTCTACCTTCGACTACATTAACAGTGGTGAAATTGTGGCCGATTACTCTGGGTTCACTATCCAAAAAGCAGGAAATCTCACTATAAAAGCAGATTACACCAACGCCCTTGTTGAAAAAATGGACAATCTTGTCTATTCCAGTGACTATGGCTCCATAGAAGTGAATGAACTACAAAATGTAGAGGGAAATGGTGATTATATTGGCGTAAAACTAGGCACTATCCATGGGAATGTTTCCATAACCGGAGATTATGGTTCTTTAAAAATAAACAAAATGGCAGCCGATGCAGGCAATATTGAGATCAGGACCGACTACACAGGTGTAAAAATTGGCTATGACCCAGAATATTATTTTGACTTTGAGATTTCCACCGAGTATGCCGGTGTTAGCGGAAAGGATGATTTTGAAATCAATATCAGCAAAGAAAAATCCAACGAAAGATATTACAAAGGGTATTACGGCAAGGAAAATTCCGGCAACAAGGTAAGCATCACCAGTGATTATGGAGGCATCACCTTTTATCAAAACTAAAAATCTCATCAACAAAAACTAAATACACCATCATGAAAAAAAGTATTGCATTAACAGTAGCCCTATGCACAGTGGCATTTGCAAATGCCCAATGGGGAAAACGGGTCAAAGGGAACGGAAACGTTGTTACCATAGAGCGTTCCGTGGGAGATTATGACGGCGTGGCCCTGGCCGGTTGGTTCGATGTGGACCTTGTATCTGGAAATGAAGGCGAACTTACCCTTGAGGGGGAGTCCAATCTTTTGGAGTACATTAAAACCGAAGTCAAAAACGGCACCTTACTGATAAAAGCCGAAAAAGGGGTAAACCTAAGACCATCTACATGGGGCAAGGGAATCCGCATTACCGTACCTGTTGAATCCGTAAATTCAGTCACCTTGTCCGGTTCTGGAGACATCACGGGAAAAACTACTTTGGTTTCCGATGATTTTAACACACGTATTTCTGGGTCTGGCGATGTTTCCCTGACGGTGGATGCAAAAAGTGTTGATGCTACCCTGTCAGGTTCAGGGGATATCAACCTAACTGGTAAAACCACCGATTTGGATATTCAAGTATCTGGTTCCGGGGATGTAAAGGCCTATGAACTTGATGCCGAGTTTGTAAGTGTAACCGTATCTGGCTCTGCCGATGTGAAAGTTACCGCAAATCAGTCCATTGATGCCCGGGTATCGGGTTCAGGGGATATCAGTTACCGGGGAAATCCCAAGAAAATCAACAGCAAGTCATCAGGTTCCGGAGATATTTCAAAAGGATAACGGAGTTTAACTATCAATCAATAAACTGTAAAGGCCCCGATTACTCATCGGGGTTTTTATTTTTGGTACTATTCACCCGGGTCAACAAGTAAATCCCAATTAAAAAGAACAAGCCCAAAAAGATGGTGCTGTTCCGCATACTTCCAGTAAGCTGGGCAACAGCGCCATACAAGAATGTTCCAATGATGATCCCTATTTTTTCGGCCACATCATAAAAACTGAAAAAAGAGGTGGTTTCGGTGGTTTCGGGCAAAAATTTGGAATAGGTGGATCTAGACAAGGCTTGGATACCTCCCATGACCACACCTACTAATGCAGCTGCAATAAAAAAGTCTATATAAGTCTGTAAAAAATAAGCATAAACACAAAGTAACATCCAAACAACATTGACCCAAATCAAAGTAGTTACATTACCATATAGCTTTGAAAGATATGCAGTTAAATACGAGCCACCTATAGCAATTAACTGAATAATCAAGATACTTGCAATCAATCCAATTTGACGGAATTCATCAGAACCCCAATCTATTTCTTCTTCTCCAAAGTAAGTGGCAATGAGCATGATGGTCTGAACGGCCATACTGTAGACGAAAAAAGCACCTAAATACCGCTTTAACCTTGTGTTTTCCCCCAATTGGTGCCAAACACTCTTTAGTTCCTTGAAACCATTAAGAATAATATGATGCCGTTCACCATCTTTTTTGTATCCCTTCGGAAGCCTTTTAAAGGTATATTGGCTAAACAAGGCCCACCATAGCCCTACCATGATAAAGCTGTACTTCATCATCATTATTTCCACTGGCTGTCCATTGATTTCTTCAACACCCCATGATTTAACTACCGGAGACAAAAACAGAATCATACCAAGATTGACTCCTAATAAGAGTACACTCCCAATATACCCTAACGAAAACCCCTTAGCACTGATTCCATCTTGTTGTTCGGGAAAGGCAATATCGGGCAAGTAGGAATTGTTGATGGCAAAACTCACCCAAAATCCAACCAAGCCAAAGAAATAGCATAGCAACCCAAAATAAATGTTCTCCAAGGAAAACCAGTACAGCCCAATACACGACAAGGCACCGAGGTAACAGAAAAACTTTAGGAACAATCGTTTGTTCCCCAAATAATCTGCAATACCGGAAACCAGGGGCGTAACAATGGCAATGAACACAAAGGCCAAGGAAGTTACATAACTGATCAAGGGAGCCCGAGCTATCTCACCACCAAAGATCATGACTTTTTCAATTCCTGCCACCCGGAACAAGGCTCCATAAAAAATGGGGAAAATGGCCGAGGAAATCACCAAACTGTATACGGAATTGGCCCAATCGTAGAAGGCCCAAGCGTTCAATAGTTTTTTACTTCCCTTTAATGCCAATGCCTGTGCCATACGTAATGTCTAAAAAAGAAGATGTCATCCCGACGGTTAAGAGACCCTCAAAATAAAAATAGGTCTTTTAACGGAATCGAAATGACATCTTTTTGTTATCAATCAATTTATTTAAATGATGTTACCCCAAACTTTCTTGCTTCTTGTTTGGCTGCAGGAGCCCAAGCGGTCAGATTTTGAATTCTAGTATCGTTGGAGGGGTGTGTACTCATAAATTCTGGGGGTGCCTGCCCACCTGATTTTGCTTTCATCCGTCTCCAAAGATTGGCAGCTTCATCAGGATTGTAACCAGCAATGGCCATAATCTGTAGTCCAATCCTATCGGCTTCGGTTTCATGGCCACGGCTAAAGGGGAGCATAACCCCTACCGTGGAGCCCAAACCGTAGGCTTGGTTGAACATGTTTCGTTTTTCGGGGTCCTGTATGGCCACATTACCAGCCACAGCGCCAATTTGTTGCAACATCCCCGCGCTCATGCGTTGCGCCCCATGGTCTGCCAAGGCATGGGCTACTTCGTGCCCCATGACCACGGCTACGCCTGTTTCTCCTTGGGTAATCGGTAAGATTCCGGTATAGAACACTATTTTACCGCCCGGCATACACCATGCATTGACCGTTTCGTCCTGTACCAAATTATATTCCCATTTGTAATCTTTCAAGTAGCCTGGATAGCCATTGGCATCCAACCAACGCTCAGCAGCTGAGGCAATGCGTTGACCCACTCGGGTTATCATTTGGGCATCCGATGTTCCTGTGATTACCTTGTTCTCTCCCAGAAACTGATCATATTGGGCAAATGCCATGGGGAAAATTTGACTATTGGGATAAAAATTCAATGTGCTTTTTCCCGTAAATGGATTGGTCTTACATGCTGCTACCGCCAAAAAAATGGAAACGGTAAGAAGTAGTCTTTTCATAATATCTAATAGTGTTTAGTCTATGTAAATTACAAAAAAATTATTTTCCGATCAGGTGGAGTTCGGTGAAATCCTTGCTCACTTCAATAGAGTTGTTGCCGTTCAGTTTTATTTCTGAAAAGTCCACTTCCTCATTATCTACCTCTACGGTTCCAATAGTAAAAGGAAGTCCATGAAAATTTAATTTGAAGGTAGTGTATGATGTGGTAAAGTTACCATCCTTGAACTGTTGAATGATCAACTCGTTCTCCTTGCCCCTCAATCTAAACTTTCTAAGACTGAACCGGCCTTTTTTGTAGTCATAACCATCTTGTTGGTCCTCATACACGCTGGAATTTTCTATTCCTTCTTTATAATAAACATCTATCCTCAGCTCTTTTATTTCCTTTTCACCCACATACTGCTGTACTGGATATTTTGGAATCATAGCCCCTTCCTTCACGTAAAGAGGAATTTTATGGAGTTCTGCCGGCACCCATCTTTCCACTCCTCCGGCTATCACTTCATCAGTCCAATAACTAAACCAATTTCCTCTTGGGAAGTACATTCGTCTACCCTGAGCATTGGGCTCTTGTACCGGACATACCAACATATGCTCCCCGAACAGGAACTCATCGGTTCTAAAGTGGGTCTGGGAATCTTCTTGATCGTAAAAAACCAAGGATTGTAACATAGGCATACCATTATTGATATACTTGTAGAACATGGTATAGAGATAAGGCAACAACTGGTACCTGAGCTCTATATATTTTCTGACAATATTGGTGATTTCCTCTCCAAAAGACCATGGTTCTTGGTCTCCATGATCCCCACTGGAATGTACTCGGCAAAAGGGATGAAAAATTGCCAACTGTACCCATCGGGCAAACAGTTCGCCATTGGGCTGTTCCGCAAAACCACCAATGTCTGAACCTACAAAAGAGTAACCGCTCATACACATTCGTTGCATCTGCACATTGGCAATCCATAGGTGTTCCCAAGTTGCCACATTATCCCCGGTCCAAGTGGCACAATAGCGCTGTGTTCCAGAATACGCGGCCCGCGTTAATACAAAAGGCCTTCTTGGAAAGGTATATTTTTTAACACCATCATAAGTGGCCCTTACCATTTGCATGCCATATACGTTGTGCGCCTTTCGGTGACTACACGGGTGCCCATCATAATCGTGGCGCACATCCAAATTGGCTGTCTTGGATGGCACTTCCATGATGGCAGGTTCATTCATATCATTCCAGACCCCACGTACTCCTATTTCAGCGATCATTTCCTTGTACAGACCTGCCCACCATTCCCTAACTTCGGGATTGGTAAAATCTGGGAACTTGCATTCTCCGGGCCATACTTTTCCCTTAAAGTGGGGGCCGTCTGCCCTTCTGCAAAAAAAGCCGTGGTCCATGGCCTGTTGGTACACCCAATAATCCCTATCGATTTTGATTCCGGGGTCTATCATGGTAACCACCTTGAAACCATCTTTTTCCAAGTCTTGCACCATTTTTTTGGGATTGGGAAAGTAACGGTTGTTCCAAGTGAAACACCTGAACCCTTCCATATAATCAATATCCAGATAAATGGCATCGCAGGGAATATTGAGTTTTCTGAAGGTAGAGGCTATTTTTTTTACGTTTCGTTCTGGATAGTAGCTCCATTTGGATTGATGAAAGCCCAAGGCCCAAAGTGGCGGCAGTTCCGGAACTCCAGTCAAATCTGTGTAGGCCTGTACCACTTGGCTCATTTTAGGCCCATAGAAAAAGTAGTAGTTCATTTCTCCTCCATCTGCCCAAAAACTGGTTACATTCCTTTTCTCGTTGGCAAAATCAAAATACGTGCTGAAGGAATTATCAAAAAAGATACCGTAAGCCATGCTTTCCTTGAGCCCCACATAAAAAGGAATGGCCTTGTACAAGGGTTCTTGGTCCTTGCCATAGGCATAAGAATCCGTTACCCAATTGTTCAGCCGTTTGCCTTTTAAATTGGTATGGGATGCCTTATCCCCCATTCCGTAGTAGCTTTCCCCGGAATGACAGATCTTGCTCATCTTAACTATATTTCCGCCATAATCATAATTCTCTTCCCAATGGAATCCCAACTCATCCTCGTTCAACACATTGTCCTCCAAATCTGTTATCTGTACCTTTAGGTCAGATTTGTTGATGTATATCTTAATTTTATTGGTGGTAATGATATACTCGGGAACTTCATCCTGTACGTCTAGTTGGTTGAATCCAGTATTCACATCATCACTGATGGCGTATGAAAAATCAGGTTCAAAAACATGCTCGGTGGCATATCTGAACCGAACCACACTATCCCGTAAGATGGAAATTTCCAAAACAACCCCATTTTGGGTGGTAAAGAGCAGTTTCCGATTCTCTTGCTTAAAATCGACTATATGGTTGGGGTGCTGATTCCCCCTTTTCTCTATTTCGGTGTTGGTTATCATTGTTAGTTTATTGAGACTAACAAAAGAAATACTTTAGACGGACAAAATAAAATGATGTTTTGAACAACTCACCAACTATATCGTTGTAGTTTTTCAGTTACCTGTAGACAACAATAGACAAGGGCGGAAGGGTCATTAAAACCGATTGTGGATGGCCATTCCATGCAGTCTTACCTGGCTTTAGTGTTTTCTTGCCCATGCCACTTCCCGAATACTTGACATCATCGCTATTAAAAACCACCTTCAATTGGGAGTTCTTAGGTACTCCTACCCTATAGTTTTCACGGGGTACCGGGGTAAAATTGCAGACCACGATCAAGTCGTCCTTGGGATCACTTCCCTTTCTCATGTAACTGACCACGGTATTTTCCTGATCATTGTATTCAATCCATTGAAAACCTTCAGGACTGAACTGTTTTTCATAAAGTGCCGGACTTGTTTTGTAAACCGAGTTAAGATCTTTGATAACTTTCTGTATCCCAGAGTGAAAATCGTATTGCGTAAGGTGCCAATCCAGACTTTCTTGAAAATTCCACTCGGATGATTGCCCAAACTCACCTCCCATAAACAGGAGGTTTGCGCCGGGATGGGTGAACATGTATCCGAAGAGCAAACGCAGATTGGCAAAACGCTGCCATTCGTCTCCAGGCATTCGGTATAGGAGGGATTGCTTTCCGTAGACCACTTCATCATGCGAAAAAGGAAGCATAAAATTTTCCGTGAAGGCATAGGTTAGGCTAAAAGTAATCTCATTAAGGTCATACGATCGGTGGATGGGATCTTTTTTAAAGAATTCCAAAGTATCGTGCATCCAACCCATCATCCATTTCATACCAAAACCAAGTCCACCAAAATGCACAGGCTTACTTACCCCGGAAAAGGCTGTAGACTCTTCGGCAATGGTCTGAACCCCTTTAAAGCTACCATATACCTCTTGGTTCATTTCCCTTAAAAAGGAAATTGCCTCTAAATTTTCATTATTACCATAGATG
>JAUICT010000575.1 GCA_030429325.1 Bacteroidia bacterium | reverse complement strand
CGGTAAGTACTTTGCTGTATAATTTGTTCAAAAAAGCGGGATTCAAGGTAGGGCTTATTTCCACTATCAAAGTTATGGTGGACGATACCGAGCATGCTACTAGCCATACCACTCCAGATGTGATTACCATTAATAAGTATCTATCCCAAATGAATAGTATTGGTGTGGAGTTCTGTTTTATGGAAGTCAGTTCCCACGGTATCCATCAAAAGAGAGCCGAAGGACTCCATTTTGCAGGTGCCATTTTCACCAATCTTTCACATGATCATTTGGATTACCATAAAACCTTTGCAGAATATCGGGATACCAAGAAAAAATTGTTCGATGGCCTTCCAAAGAGCGCCTTCGCGTTGGTGAACATTGATGATAAGAATGGGTTGGTCATGTTACAGAATACCAAGGCCAAAAAATATACCTACGCCTTAAAATCCTATGCAGATTATAGGGCCCAGATTTTGGAAAAACAGTTCAATGGGCAGTTGTTGAAACTGGAAGACAATGAACTGTGGTCCAAATTAATAGGGGATTTCAATGCCTATAACCTGTTGGCCATTTATGCCACTGCGGATATTTTGGGCTTGGAAAGAATAGAAACCTTGCGCTTGATGAGCGAGTTGGAAAATGTGGATGGCAGGTTTCAATACTACATATCAAAAAATAAAATAACGGCAATTGTTGATTATGCCCATACTCCGGACGCACTAAAAAATGTGTTGGTTACGATCAATGCATTGAGGACTGGAAATGAAAACGTCATCACCGTAGTGGGGTGTGGTGGTGACCGTGATAAGTCTAAGCGTCCGGTTATGGGTCATATCGCATCCGAAATGAGCAATCAGGCCATTTTCACCTCGGACAATCCGAGAACGGAATCCCCCGAAGCTATCATTGCCGATATGGAAGCTGGGGTTGAGGCCCAGAACACCAAAAAAATATTGTCCATTGAAAACCGGAGACAGGCCATAAGAACGGCTTGCAAGCTTGCAGTGGCCAACGATATCATCCTGGTGGCCGGAAAAGGACACGAAACCTATCAGGAGACCAATGGTGTCCGGGTAGATTTTGATGATTTTAAAGAAGTTAAAGAGGCTTTGGATAGCCAAAATTAATTTGTAGTCCATGCTATATTATTTGTTCGAATACTTAGAGAAACAATACCAACTGCCAGGGGCGGGACTTTTCCAGTTCTATACCTTTCGTGCGGCCATGTCGGTCTTGCTTTCTCTTTTGATAGCCATGGTCTATGGAAAACGCATTATTCTGTTTCTTCAAAAACAACAAATTGGGGAGACAGTCCGTGATTTAGGATTGGAAGGCCAGAAGCAAAAGGCCGGAACACCAACCATGGGAGGGGTTATCATCATAATTTCAACGCTGCTCCCTGTGTTGCTGTTTGCCGATATCAAGAACATCTATATCATCCTATTGATTGTTACCACTGTTTGGATGGGTATTATTGGCTTTGTGGATGATTACATCAAAATATTCAAAAAAGACAAGAAGGGACTTAAGGGAAGATTCAAGGTCATAGGCCAAGTGGTGTTGGGGTTGATTGTAGGGACTGTCCTATATTTTCATCCCGGAGTAACCATTAAAGAAAAGGATACTACCCGAATCAATGAAAATTTTAGAGTCGAGAAGGTATTTGGTGAAGAGACCAAAGCAGTCCGGACCAA
>JAUICT010000574.1 GCA_030429325.1 Bacteroidia bacterium | reverse complement strand
AATGAAATAAACACCCTTGGAAACCTTCCCGAGAATGGTTCCCAAGCTCCAGAATTTAAACTGACAAAGAACGACCTCTCCCAGGCTTCACTATCAGATTATGCAGGCCAAAAAGTGGTCTTGAACATATTCCCAAGTATAGATACAGGCACTTGCGCACAATCGGTTCGCCAATTCAACCAAGAAGCTGCCGAACTGGACAACACCAAGATACTTTGCATCTCCAAAGACCTTCCTTTTGCCCAAACCCGTTTCTGTGGTGCCGAGGGGATTGATAAAGTAGAAACCCTATCCGATTTCAGGGATGGAAATTTTGGAAAATCCTATAAGGTGGAGTTTACCGATGGTCCATTGCAAGGGCTTCTGTCACGCTCCGTGGTAGTACTTAATGAAAATGGACAGGTCATCTATTCCGAACAGGTTTCCGAAACTGTGGACGAGCCCAATTACAAAGCTGCGCTTGAAGCATTGATGGATGCCTAAGGAATCGTTTTTCAAAAATAGGATCCGTAGTATCGGTTATGCGCTCAAGGGCATGTTCTTGCTTTTGCGTACCGAGGCCAGTATCAAAATCCAATTTTTTATTGCCTTGGTAATGACCGCAGCAGGGTTCTATTTTGAAATCTCGGCCACAGAATGGATTCTTCAACTCTTTGCCATTGGATTGGTCATGGGTATAGAGGGAGTGAACACGGCCATTGAAAAATTAGCGGATTATGTACAACCCGATCATGACCCAAAAATTGGTCTGATCAAGGATATTTCGGCGGGTGCCGTGATGATTGTATCCATTGTGGCCAGTATCATTGGATTGGTCATCTATATACCCAAACTGATGTAATGACATCCAAGACCCGGTATAGCAGCGTAAATTTGTAAATTAGCCCCATAGCAAACGGATTAATGGCAAAGAAAAGGACAAAATCAAAATCCAAACCTACAACCGCCAAAAAGAAGGTCTCTTTTAGGCCTTCCAAGCAAAACAAGATCATCTTGGGCAGTTTGCTGATTGTACTCAGCATTGCACTTTTCTTCTCGTTCATGTCCTACTACTTTACATGGCAGGAAGATCAGAGCATTCTCTCCGAGTTTGCGCACAGAAACGCCGAGGCCAGCAACTTATTGAACAAGTTCGGGGCCAGTGTGAGCCATTTTTTCATGTACCAAGGATTTGGTCTTGCATCGTTTGCCTTCCCCTTATTATTGGCTGTCACTGGACTATACCTGTTTTTGGGACTAAGTGGGAAAGGTCTCATTGGTAAGTGGATTTGGGGCTTTATCGGTATTATCTGGGTATCCATTGCCTTGGGCTTCTTTGCTTCGAGCCGACCTTTGTTGGGAGGGCTTATTGGCTTTGAAATGAACGATTTCCTCCAAGATTACACTGGAAAGATCGGGGTGTTCTTGATCTTGATTTTCATGCTGATGGTCATCTTGGTGCAACTCTTCAATTTTACCCCCGAAGGGGTCGCCAATTTCTTCCGTTCGCAACGCCAAAAAATAAAGTCCGATTTTCAAAAGGATACTCCTCCTGTTGAAAATATGGATGAGCTTGATGAACTCAGTGTTCAATTGGAGACAAAAGAAGTAGATGTTGCTCCAGTTGTGGATACTTACACTCATAAAAAAGACATACCACCACTTCAAAATGAAGCAGGACTGGATGTTAACCTCCCCCA
>JAUICT010000078.1 GCA_030429325.1 Bacteroidia bacterium | reverse complement strand
AGCCTCGTAAAAAGACAGCTCCAACACCGAGTCTTTTGGAAAGGTCAACTCAAGCTCGGTAAAGTCATTATTGGTTATGTAATGCGTTACGAGTTTCGAGTTTCGAGTTTCCAAAAAATGTTCTGACAATGGGATTCTATTCACTTTTGCGTTTTGCAAAGTGATGGGGTTGGTGTACACATCCAGACGGTTAACATCCCGTTTTGGAGTGATGCACAGCTCTAGAACCCTAGCATCACCTATAATCGTGTCTTTTACTGTATCAATCCACGGAATTGTAATGTTTTTTTTCGGCGCATCGGCAATATAAGTAAGCTGTGTTCGGTATTTGCTGGATAATGTCTCGTATTCCTCAGTATTGGGTTTGTGTTTGGTATCTCCCAAAAATTGATTGTTCCAGTCAATTGGACTATTGTCATACGTGGCCCAAGTAGCAGTGTCGGTATCTGCGTTGTAAACGTAAAGGAGGCTACTTGGTTTGGGTCTTTCTGCATTAAAATCTGAATTGATATGGGACGATATGCCAAACACCATGAACAGAAACAAAAACAGATAGGCCAAACGATCTTTGTTTTTTAGTTGTCCAAAAAATGGTAACAACAAAACAAATAGGAGGGTAGTGAATACCGTGGCGGCCACCATCATCTTCAAGCCTAATCCAACTGGAAACATTTTAATGAAAGGCGAATAAATAAAAACTGCCGGCAATCCTAAAAAGACCATCAAAAAAGGATTGGGCTCATCTTGGTTCAGGGTTATCATAAAAGCGGCCAAAAGCCCAAAAAGAGGAATCACAAAAAAGCTTGCGCCAGATAAATACTGTGCAACAAGGCCACAGATAATCAACCATATAAAAATGGGCGCAACCAAAAGATTGGGCGTGCCTGTTTTCCGAAATTTATGATAGGTCCAAAAGCATACGGCCAACGAAATCATGGCGTAGACCACAATATACAAATGGCCATTATAGGTGAACCTATGTAACATATCCTTAAAGTCGGGATACCACCAAGTAATTGTGGTCCAACAAAAATAGCCGAGCGCTCCATTGACTACGAGAGTGAACAGTAAAGGCAAGAACCCTCTTAGAATATCTTTTAGATGTAATCTTTTCTTTTTGAAGCCTACAATCAATAAAATAACAAAGGCCAATAGGGCAAACCCGAACATGGGCCAAATCCATTCAAAGGGATAAGAAACCAGATTGAAAAAGGGGAGATTAAAGTAGACATAATCATTTAAGCTTTTAAGATTCCCCAAATCCGATTCACTAAAATGTTTGAGCAATGGCATTAGGTAACTGCCCTGATGAGCCAGTGTTTTTCTGTCCAAACGCTCATAAGTGTCCAGCGCAGTATGGTAATCAAAATGGTCATCAATAAAGGCGAAGTTAAAGCCATCAATATCGCCATCCTCCCTGAAAACAGTCAAATCCGTATCGTTGGGCAACATTTTATAGATGCTGTAGGCCAAGGAATTGGCCACCGGATACTCTGGGTGGGCTTCGGAAAATTCCTTGATAAGGGTTCCATTGCCCCTATTGGTCTCAATGAGCATATAACTAGGACCTCCGCTTCCACGCGCCTCAAAATTGAGTACCAAACCAACATCTTTTGCCCATGGATGTTGGTTTACAAATAAATCAGCTCCATTGAGGCCCAATTCTTCAGCATCGGTGATAAGTATGATAATATCGTTTTTGGGGGTTTGGTTCTCTTCCAAAAAAGCCCTAACCCCTTCTAAAATGGTAGCTACACCACTTGCGGCATCACTTGCGCCATAAGAGGAATGCGGATTGCTATCATAATGGGACAACAATAAAAGTGCTTTTCCTTCTGATGAACCCTTTATTCTTGCCAAAATATTGGTGGCTTTGCTGAGATTGGCCCAATCCCCAGCGGTATATCCCTCTTGGGTAGAGGTTTCCAATCCCATTTTCTTAAGCTCGGAAATAATATAGCTTCTGGCCCGTGTATGCCCTGGAAATCCAACGGCATGAGGCTCTACGGATAGATTTTTAACATGAACCAAGGCCCTGTCCGTGGAAAAGGTCTGTGGGGATGCATCCATATCTGGACTGTATGCTGGCATCAAGGCTTTATAGCTCCAGAATACAGCGGCTAAGAGAAGGAGAAGGGCAAGGGTTCGGGAGAACTTCATGGTTTTACGTTGTTTGGGCATAAAAATATGAAATTATGAAAGGTTCTCATATTTGGGCATAAAAAGTTAGATAATTCGCTAAAAAAGGCTATATTTAATATTCAACCTTAAATTTAACCTTATGGCAATCAAGAGTTTTCAAGGCGTACGATCTAAGGAGGAGTCTAAAAAAAAGTACGATGCTCCTATTTTGGTTGAGGATTACATGACCAAAAAACTGATTACATTTTCACCCGAACAATCTATTTTGGAAGTAATGGAGGCATTTGCCAAGTATCACATATCTGGGGGGCCGGTTATGGATAATAATGGATTTTTGGTAGGCATCATTTCCGAAGCGGACTGTATGAAACAGATTTCAGAAAGTAGGTACTTCAATCAACCTATATTGGATAAAAGTGTGGAACGGTATATGACCAAGGATGTGGAGACCATTCCGCATGATATGAGCATTTTTGATGCGGCCGGTGTCTTTGATCGACATAACCGTAGGAGGTTGCCCGTAATGAAAAAGGATATTCTGGTAGGTCAGATAAGCCGAAAAGACATTGTAGTGGCTGCCCTAAAGCTCAATGCACAGAATTGGAAGTAAAATTTTATCACTCCCGTTTTACAATCATATAATAATCGTTGTCCAAAGGTAAATACCCAAGGTCATAAACGAAATAGTAGGTGCTGCCTTTTTTGGTAGTGTAAAGGTTGGTGATGTATTCAAAATCGAAGCCTTTATCCAATAATCGCATCTTTGTAGTAGTGGTCTTCCCTTCTTTTAATGGAAAACTATCCAGAATACGATAGTTTTTGCGCAGTTTATTATTGATGTTGCGCACCAAGTTTTTGCTGTCCTTGTTCAGGCGATTGTTATAGGCGTTTCGACAATGGTCAGAACAGTATTTTTGGTCAATCCTGCCCAAGAGCTTCGCTCCACATTCCAAGCATTTTCTATCGGCCATAGAATAAGATTTAGGTGACTACAATATCATACTTTTTCAATAAACCTATGAGACCTTCTTTGCTAAACTTACTCTTTTTGAGGGAGTTTCTAGTGGGGTCGATGGAGAAACCCAAGGCAGTTTCAAAATCAGCACCCTCCAGATCGGTATTCTCAAAAATAGCATTCTTCAGATCGGAACCAGAAAAGGAACTCCCTTTAAGGGAGGCGTTGGAAAAATCGGTTTGGTGCAACTTGCAATTCAGAAAGCGGGTCTGGGGAATTTCCAAATCATAAAAAGAAGCCACCGAAAGATTACATCCGTCAAATTGAAACGATAGCAGCATGGGATTACAGCTGTCAAACTGAAGCCCCACCATTTTGCAATTGATGAATTCCACCTCGTTAAAAGTGGTATGGGCTATATTGGCATTGGTCAAATCACAGTCCTCAAAGGTGCACTCCACAAAGTTTTGGTTGTCCAAAAACCCCTTGGTGAACAAGCAATCCACAAAACGACAATTTTCATAATCCCCTTTGGGCAACTTGGTTTGCGTAAAATCCTGTTTGATAAACTCTGTGTCCAGCCAAAATGATTGTGCCATACGATATGGGTTCCAGTGAAATTAAATCGTTTCCAGGGTCAGGTGCAATGCTGGGTAAGTTACAAAAACTGATGGGGATTGTTAAGAAAAGGATAAACCTTAATTTTTATTTGGAACAATCGTTCTGAAATAAATATGTTTGTACTGGAACATTCATTCCAAAATAAAAACATAAAACAATTACACCATGAAAAAACTATTGGGAAAAGTAGCCATCATCACTGGGGCAACAAGTGGAATGGGTCTGGAAACGGCCAAAAAATACCTCGAGGAAGGTGCTAAAGTGGTCCTTACGGGTAGAAGTCAGGACAAGTTGAACGCCATAGAGGACCAACTTTCAGGAGAGTACTTATTGGTCAAGGCCGAAGCATCCAGTGTCTCGGACAGTGTATCCCTTGTGGCCCAGACCGTGGAGCGGTTTGGGAAGATTGATATCTTGTTCTTAAACGCAGGAGTCTTTAGAATTGAGCCTTTGGAACATCTGACCGAGCAGATTTTTGACGAAGTGTACGACATAAACGTGAGAGGCCCGCTATTTACCGTAAAGGCAGCCTATGAATATTTGAATGAGGGGGCTAGTATCATTTTCAACACCTCCATTGTAAACGTAAAAGGCTTTTCGGGCATGTCTGCCTACGGATCTAGTAAAGCGGCATTGCGCTCATTGACCCGTACATTGGCTGCCGAATTGGGGCCTAAGGGAATCCGGGTAAATGCTATTGCGCCAGGACCTATTGACACTCCTATTTACATCAAGCACAATGCGCCTCAGGAGAATGTGGACCAAATGGCGTCCAACCTTCCTTCAATGATACCCCAAGGTAGGTTTGGGACTGTAGATGAGATTGCCACCACAGCCGTATTCTTGGGGTCTTCGGACAGTAGTTATATCACCGGGGCGGAGATTCCCGTGGATGGAGGATTGGCGCAAGTGTAATTTTTTGAATACTTTCGGAAGAATTATTTCGAAACACATGCCAAGGGTAAAGCAGTTTGATGAAGCGGAGATATTGAACAAGGCTATGGAACTCTTTTGGGAAAAAGGGTTCCATGCCACTTCAATGCAGGATTTGGTATCCCATTTGGGTATCAACAGGGCCAGTTTATACGATACCTTTGGCTGTAAAGAAGCCCTTTTCCAGAACGCCGTGGAACACTATATTGAGGTGAGCGGTAGCTGTATGCGAACCCTTTTTGAAAAAGAAAATGATGTCCGGGTTGGGCTTAAGAAGCTTTTTGATATGGCCATTAATGAATCCCTTTGTGATCTGTCCAAAAAAGGTTGTTTTGTGGTGAATACTACCACTGAGCTTATTCCCGGGGATGAGGCCATTCAGGAAATGCTCCAAAAGAACAGGGAGAACATGGAGGCAGTTTTTGTGGATTACATCCAAAAGGGAATCGATGAAGGACAGATAGATGCTTCCAAAAGCGCCCAGGATATTGGGCTGATGTTTTTTGGTCTATACAATGGAATCCGGGTGTTGGCCAAAGTGGACCCTACTTCGGAAAGTCTCAAAAGAATGGCGACTGCCGGGCTTTCCATCTTGGATTGAGAACTGCTAAGGAACCCGTTTGTAGGCGAATAGCACTTCTTCGGAAGAATTGCCATCCTCAATGAGAACAGAAACGTTCATCTCATTTTCATTCACCAGTTCCATGGTGAGTCCTTCAAAAAAGACTTTGTTCTTTTCAACCTTGACCAACCTAAAGTCAACGGTTTCATCCTTTTCTTCCCACCCTCTGAGGTTTCCTTGGAAGTGTTTCAACTGTAAAATCATCGTGTTCTCCACTTGTTGGATGTGCCCGATTTCATAAAAGGAAACTTTGTTGTCCTTTACCAGTTTAAAGACAAACATCATGGAGTCCCCTAGCGGGGGACCCCAGATTTCTTCAGCAATGCCGCCCAAGGCTTCGCCTTGCCAATGCCCAGATATCCAAGACACATCTTCCAATGTGGCGTTTGGGGATTGTTGACCCTCAGTCAATTGTAAGGTTTCTTGGGCCGAAACCATGCCTACATGGAATAGGAACAGGATAATTGCGGTTCTCATACGATGTTTTAGGATAAGACGAACGGCCAGCTATTAATTGGACAATGCAAACTTTACATTTACCGTGGTCTCCACTCGTATTTTTTCAAAATCGATATCCAAAGGTTGTGCTTGGCCCATATCGGCACTCACTGCTTTCATTTCCATCATGGGCGCTTGGTTGTATCTGGGATAGTGCGGCTGCGAGTGGTCTGCGATATGAAGGGCGGAGCCCACTTTTTGTCCCAACGGTTTGGTAAGTGCATTGGCCTTTAGTTTGGCCTTTTTTACCGCTCTGGTCTTCAGTTCCAGTTCCAGTTCATCCATTTTGGAATATTCCGTTTTTTCCAAAAAAGCATTGGCAATATCCAACTGCTCCAAGGCCATCAAGACCTCGCCGGCCTGTTTACCGGAGTATACCAAAAGGGAATACTGTTTGCTTTTTAGCACTTCCTTTCCGCGTAAAAAATATTTTTGAAAGTTACTACTAAGGTCTTTGATTACCAATTGCTTGTCCAAATCTACCCCAAGGGCCTTTAAGCGTTGGGCCATTTTGTTTTCCTGCTCTTCCACGGAATTTCGGCCTTTGGAATCCTTTTCCTGAATGGTGATGTTGAGGTAAATTTTATCAGGTGTTACCAAAGTGTCCACTTGGGCAGAGGTTTCCAAATAGGGAACATCCAAGAAACTCTTTGATTGTGCAAAAATTGCTGTTGAGAACAATAACCCGATAATGGGAATGATTACTTTTTTCATGCGTTTTTGATTTTTTATTTAAAGGTAAATACTTCCCCCCAAGAAGCAAAACCTGTGCCGTTTTATGATTTATAAAATTTCAAAACACAAAAACCGGGGATTCTCCAATATTCTTGAGTACATTGTAAGTATGAAATTTGTTCTGGCACCCGATAAATATAAAGGTTCACTCACTGGGCGGCAATTTTGCGATGCCGTTGAAAGTGGTATCAAAAAAGTTTTTCCTACTGCCGATATCGTCAAAAAGCCCTTGGCCGATGGTGGGGATGGTACCATTGAAGTTGTAAGGGACTACCTCCATGCAAGAATGGTTTCCGTTACAGTGAATGATCCCCTTTTTCGTGAGATAGAATCAGCTTATCTGCTTTCGGGGGATGGGAAAACGGCCTTTATAGAAATGTCCGAAGCTTCGGGCTATAAATTATTGGCCAAATCGGAAATGAACTGCATGCACACCACTTCCTTGGGAACAGGTGAAATGATTTTGGATGCCATGGAAAAGGGGGCGAAAAACATTGTTCTTGGCATTGGGGGCAGTGCCACCAATGATGGAGGCATGGGGATGGCCACGGCCTTGGGGTATGAATTTTTGGGCAAAGACGGACGAATTTTGGAACCTGTGGGAAGGAATCTCATCCATGTAAAAGACATCAGCAAGGAAAAGGTTCATGGGAAATTATCCGAAATCAATGTTCAGGTGGCCTGCGATGTCAATAATCCTTTGCATGGAAAACAAGGTGCGGCCCACATATATGGCCCGCAGAAGGGGGCTTCTGCAGATGAAGTTGTTTTTTTGGACCATGGATTGGAAAATTTTGCCCAAGTGCTGCATGCTGTTTTTAAGGTGGACGTACAGCAAATTCCGGGTGCTGGTGCCGCAGGGGGGATGGGAGCTGGGACCCATGTTTTTTTGAATGCCCATTTAACCCCGGGGGTGGACTTGGTGATGCAGCTGGCCCATTTTGATGATGCCTTGGAAGATGCCGATTGGGTCATTACTGGCGAAGGACAAATGGATGGCCAGACCTTTTCCGGGAAAACCATAAATGGGGTAGTGCGCTCGGCCCAAGCAAGAAATATCCCGGTTGCCGCTTTTTGTGGTTCCATGGATGTTTCCATAGAAGATATGCAGAAGATGGGACTTGAATATGGGGTCTCCATTTTAAACCATGTAGGCAATTTGGAGGATGCCAAGGCCAAAAGTTATCGGAATTTGGAATTGACCAGTTACAATTTTGCCAGTCTTTTGAAACGGGCCCAAATGTAATTAAAGCTTGGATTTCCCTCGCATCATCTTAAATTCCAACGAAGTTTTTACGGCTTTCCATTCGCTGTCCAAAATGGAAAAAAGTACGGTATCCCGAATAACTCCCCTTTCATCAATTCGATGGTTTCTCAGGATTCCTTCCTGTTTGGCCCCTAATCGAAGAATGGCATTGCGCGAAGGAAAATTGTGAAAATGGGTCCTGAACTCCACCGCTATGCAATCCAACACTTCAAAAGCGTGTTTCAAGAGTAGATACTTGCATTCGGTATTGACCCCGGTTCGCTGTACCCGCTCCGCGTAC
>JAUICT010000077.1 GCA_030429325.1 Bacteroidia bacterium | reverse complement strand
TGTCTTGGATGACATACGCCAATTTATGTTTGATACCGACCTTTACAATACGGTTTATGTTAAAAACTTGATGCATGCCCCTCCAGAACATATCTTTTATGGAAAAGACACGATGAAACAGGTCATGAAAAAATTTCAGGATAGTGGAGCATGGAACCTGCCCGTTATAAAGGATGGCAAATACGAAGGGTTCATTTCAAAATCAAAATTATTGACGGCCTATCGCAGAAAACTTATCAACCATACCCAATGAAAATCAAGCTAAAACATATTACCGTACTTATTACCCTACTCTCATTGGGCTCCATTATATATGGTTTCACATTAGAGCAAGAACAGCTCCAAACCTCCCAAAAATTCATTGGTTTGGGCACCATAGGCCTTTTTTTGGTAGCAATGCCCCTCTTCCTGTATAAGGAAAGTAAGGGCAAAAACATGAAAGATTATATGCTCACCAAGGACAACATTAAAAAAATGCAGGATCAAGAGAAGAAAAAAGCTCGTAAAGAATAATTTTCCCAAGATTTAATGGTTATTTCACTTGATTAGCAATAAAATATCCTACATTCGTGTTTTAACATTTATTTTTTTTTAATGACCGGTACAGTAAAATTTTTTAATGGATCCAAAGGTTATGGGTTCATTACCAACGACGACACAGGAAAGGACATCTTTGTTCATGTAACAGCATTGAACGGGGTGGAATTGAACGAAGGCGACAAAGTAGAATACCAAGAAGAAGAAGGAAGAAAAGGAAGGGTTGCTGCACAAGTGCAGGTAATCGGATAACCATATTTTATTTTGAAAATTTTCGAAGCCCTGGCCAATGCCGGGGCTTTTACTTTAGTTCAGGTTCCTCTTTTGGATGAAGAATCGCTTTAAAAGTTCTGAAGCTTCGTTTTCCATGATTCCGGCAACCACTTCGGTTTTGGGATGCAAATGTCCTCCCATCACACTAAATCCCCGTTCTAAATCCGCCGCTCCATAAACAATCTTGGAAATTTGGCTCCAATACAGCGCTCCGGCACACATTTGGCAAGGTTCCAAGGTTACATAAAGTGTGCACCCGTGCAAGTACTTACCCCCCAAAAAATTGGAAGCCGCAGTGATAGCCTGCATTTCGGCGTGGGCCGTAACATCCATTAATCGTTCAGTAAGGTTATGGGCGCGCCCAATAATCCGATTATCAACCGTAATAACCGCACCAACAGGAACTTCCCCTCTTTCGTAGGCAATTTCCGCCTCTTGAAGGGCTTTTTTCATAAAGTAGGTGTCATCAAACGGATTTTCCACAATTTTTCTTGAAATATTTCATGAAATGGCTAAGCTAAGCATAAAATAATTATACCTATTATAGGTATTTTTGTCTTTTATTCTTTGGAAACCTATCTAACACATATCGATTCCCCGGCAGATCTAAAAAAACTGCATTTGGATGAGCTGCCCAAACTCGCCCAAGAGCTTCGGGAATTTATTATTGACATTGTCTCCACCAAGGAAGGACATCTAGGGGCCAGCTTGGGCGTAGTGGAGCTTACCATTGCCCTACATTATGTTTTTAATGCACCCACTGATAAATTGATATGGGACGTGGGTCATCAGGCTTATGGACATAAAATACTGACCGGAAGAAAAGAGATTTTTGAAACCAACAGACAACTTGGGGGTATAAGTGGCTTTCCCAAACGTAGTGAAAGCCCATATGATGATTTTGGCACTGGACACAGCTCCACAGCAATATCGGCCATTTTGGGAATGGCCATGGCATCAAAATTATTAGGGGAAGATTCCAAACAGCATATTGCCGTGGTGGGTGACGCCTCCATAGCCAGTGGTATGGCCTTTGAAGGATTGAACCATCTTGGGGTTACCGATGTAAATGCCCTCATTATCCTAAACGACAACGCCATTGGCATAGATCCCAGTGTGGGCGCCTTAAAAAAATACCTCACCAATGTAAAAGCCGGCACAGCCAAGGATGAGAATATTTTTGAATGTTTGAACCTAGACTATACCGGGCCTGTGGATGGACATGATGTAAAAAGTCTGGTGAACGAATTACAACGACTGAAAAATGTGAAAGGTCCCAAGCTACTTCATATAATAACCACCAAAGGAAAGGGACTAAAAAAAGCAGAGGAAGATCAAGTGGTCTACCACGCCCCCGGAAAATTTGATAAAGTTACTGGGGAACGTCTCAAGAAATCCCAAGTGGCCCAACCCCCAAAATACCAAGATGTGTTTGGCCATACGCTTGTGGAGTTGGCCGAGAAAAACAATAAGATAGTGGGCATCACCCCTGCCATGCCAACGGGAAGTTCCTTAAAATATATGATGGAGAAAATGCCCGATCGTGCTTTTGATGTGGGCATTGCAGAACAACATGCCGTGACATTGGCTGCGGGAATGGCCGCACAGGGACTCGTCCCATTTTGTAACATCTATTCCACTTTTTTACAACGAGCCTATGATCAAGTCGTCCATGATGTGGCCCTACAAAATCTCCCTGTCATCTTTTGTTTGGACCGGGCAGGATTGGTAGGCCAGGACGGCCCTACCCACCACGGAGTGTTCGATCTGGCATATTTAAGGTGTATCCCCAACCTTACCCTTTTTTCTCCTATGAATGAAATGGAACTACGGAACATCATGTACACCGCCCAGTTGGGCATTGATGGTCCCATTGCCATTCGATATCCAAGAGGACAGGGCATTACCATTGACTGGAAGAACGCGTTTGAAGCTATTCCAATGGGAACAGGCCGTTGTCTCAAAGAAGGTTCAAAGATAGCTGTACTAACCTTGGGCCATATAGGCAATGAAATACCTCGAATCTTAAATCAGCTTACCCAACCAAATGCTATTGGTCATTATGATATGCGTTTTGCAAAGCCTTTGGACAAAAGGTTGCTCCACACCATTTTTGAAAAGTACGATCATATCGTAACTCTTGAAGATGGTTGTGAGATGGGCGGGTTTGGTTCTGCAATATTGGAATTTGCCAATGCGGAACAACTTGCAAAACCTGTTACAATTTTTGGTATTCCGGATAGGTTTGTTGCTCATGGAACAATTCCAGAGACGCATAAACTGGCTGGCATAGATTTTGAAACCGTTCTTTCTTTTATACAATCAACCTTAGACCAATGCGAATAATCTGTTTTTTAACCCTTTTCCTTATTGTTTCCCTTTCTGCGAACGCCCAAATCAATCGTTTAAAAGTTTTTGAACCGGACAGTACCGAATCCGGCTTCAAAGTCGTTAGAATAAAGGATGTCAAACTCAAGTATCTCACCCGTAGTGCAAGATTAACAGATCCAAGAACCGTATTGAACCGCGTAAGGCCCCTAAAAAAATGGTACAAAAGGTTTGAACCTCATTCTTTCTGGGACAAAAAGAACCTGTTTGGACTCAATATCAACGAAGTTTCCTTTGTGAACTGGAACGCAGGTGGAGACAATTCAGTATCCGCTTTGGCCAGTGCCGATTTTGAGCGAAATTATAAATTCCGATACTTGAACTGGAAAAATGAGGTGAAATTACGATACGGCCTTAACGCACAAGAAGGGAGGAAACTTAGAAAAACGGACGATCAAATACGATTATCCTCCACCATTGGTTTCAGGAAAGACACCATTACCAACTGGTATTATTCGGTAAAAGCAAATTTTAACACCCAGTTTTCCAACGGTTTTAAATACCCAGACAGGGAAAATCCTATTTCAAGGTTTATGGCTCCCGGTTATCTTTTTATCGGTATTGGTACCTCCTATATTCCCCAAGATGAAAAATTCAACCTCTACATTTCTCCCGCCACCTTGAAATCTACCTTTGTTTTGGACGAAACCCTGTCAAGCCAAGGTGCATTTGGTGTTGAAAAAGGTGAGAATGTCTTTTTAGAGCTCGGTTTCCTTATTACCAATACATGGGAAAAAGAAATTGTAAAGAATGTTATCATGAACCATCGCGTCAATCTGTACACGGACTATGTCCGAAGTTTTGGCAATGTGGATGTGGATTGGGAAATGAATTTTAACCTAAAGGTCAACCAATACGTTAATGCAAATATTGGCACCCACGTTATATTTGATGACGATATAAAGTTTGATGAAGTGGTCGCGGAAGACGGTACAATTACCGATCCCGGGGTTCCCAGAATACAGTTTAAGCAAATTCTGGGAGTAGGACTTAGATACGCTTTTTAAATTTTTCTACCCGTTAGCTTATCATGGATGTGTACCGCGGCACTGTCCGATAAACTGGCCACAAAACAACTGGTGTCCAATAAGATTTTATATAGGGAGGCATCTGCTTTTCTGTAGTTTTCGGGCAGACTCTTAATGAGCAAACGATCATAATTATTGGCTTTGTGCTCCTTCTCACGAACAAGGGCAGTAGTATACATGTCCAATAGGTCCGCAATGATTCGGTACCCCGCCAATTCTTTATCGATTACATGTTTTGATTGATAGATTTTCTCAACACTTAATTTTATGATATCATCTATCTGTGCTTTATATCTACCCTTATCCAATAATGCAGAGCTAAAGTTTCCTGTCAAGATATCTTCTTCGTTGTTCACAAAAACATCCACCGCATCCTTGATCAAGGTATTAATGGCCAAAGCCCTTAAATAACTTAAACGGTCACTGGAGCTGGACATGGCACCATACTTTTTGGTGTTGATATTGTCCTTCACCAATTTTATAAGATACTCCAAGGCATATTCCTCGGAAATCAGGCCCAAATTAATTCCATCTTCAAAATCTATGATGGTGTAACAAATATCGTCCGCAGCTTCCACCAAATAAGTCAAGGGATGGCGAAAGTATCCCATATTGGGATTATGTGGATTGGGGACAAGGCCAATTTCATCCACTACTTCTTTAAAAAAATCCCTTTCAGATTGAAAAAACCCAAACTTCTTGTCGGCAATATGTCTGGATGGTTTCTTGGGCAATGAGGCTTTAGGGTATTTCATAAACGCACCCAAAGTGGCGTAACTGAGTCGCAATCCCCCAGGAACCCCATCCTTAGACTCGGTCAACAGTTTAAACCCATTGGCATTCCCTTCAAAATCAATCAAATCTTGATACTCTACATCCGAAAGTTGCTCTTTGTATTTTCTTCCGTTCCCCTGTTCAAAATAATTTCCTATGGCTTTTTCACCACTATGCCCAAAAGGTGGATTACCTATATCATGCGCTAGTGCAGCCGCAGCCACTATGGCACCAAAATCATTGAAATGATATCCATGTACCTCTGACAAAAATGGATATTTGGACAAAATTTGTTGCCCAGCTATACGTCCCAAACTCCTTCCTACAACGGAAACCTCAAGACTGTGTGTAAGTCGGGTATGCACAAAGTCCTTGTTGGAACCCACACTTATGGGCATGGGAATTACTTGGGTCTTGTCCTGTAGACTTCGGAAAGCCGAGGAGAAAATAATGCGGTCGTAATCCACTTCAAACCCAAGGCGGGTCTCATTTTGTTCCTTCCGTAATCTTTTGGAGGTGTCTCCATGCCGCTTGAGCGAGAGTAGTTGTTCCCAGTTCATAGTAAACTATTGGTGCAATATACGCCGAACCTTTGGTTTGCTCCAAGAAAAGCTTTGGACCAATACAGAAGACCCATTGACGCAAAAGTTTAATGATTCCTTAATTTTTACATTACACAAAAGACATTCATAAGAGGCAATTTTGGCAAATTACAGTAAGGTTTTCGTTACGGATATTAGTTTTTGTCGACTATTCTTCGAAATCCTATGGCTACCTTTTCATTAAGGTAGCCTTTTTGTTCATGCCCTATCCTTAATATAACATAGAGGAAACATTAACTTAACATTGCATACTGTTCTTTGCAGCGACAAAAACTAGTACTGTAATGAATTTCAAAAAGTTAGCCCTATTTGGGTCTTGCTTTCTCTTCCTATGTGTCCATTTTTCCCATTCACAAGAGAATAATCCAGGCACTTTTGGCAAAGGACTTTTCAATATTGTTGGAAAGGATAGTACTTGGAGCGCCAAGATAGGAGCGCGAATGCAGATACTCGCCATTGCTAATTGGGATAACAGTGAAACCCAAGGAGTGGGAAATCCTGAACAAAACTTCTTGATAAGAAGAGCTCGATTGAAATTTGATGGGTTCGTATATACACCAAAGCTCAGATATAAATTTGAGTTGGGGCTATCCAACCGAGACATCTCCGGAGGGTCACAATTTACAAGGAATACCCCCAGATATATTCTTGATGCCGTTGTCAAATGGAACTTTTATGAAAATTTTGAACTCTGGTTTGGACAAACAAAACTTCCTGGCAACATAGAGCGAGTTATATCCTCCGGCGATCTTCAACAAGTAGATCGGTCTCTAGTAAACAGCAGGTTCAATATTGATAGGGATATGGGTTTTCAACTAAGACACCACATAACTATTGGCAAGCAAGCATTGATCAAGGAAAAATTTGCTCTTTCCCAGGGAGAGGGAAGAAATGTTACCGAAGGCAACCTAGGTGGGCATCAGTATACCTCACGCCTTGAGTTTCTTCCTTTTGGAAAATTCAAGTCTAAAGGTGATTATAAAGGGGCCGACCTGGTACGGGAAGCCACTCCAAAACTCATGATAGGAACTACATACGACATTAATAAAGATGCTGTCAAGACACGAAGTAACATGGGCTCCTATATGTTTACTGATACTGGGTTCCACAAAACTGATATTTCCACCTTCTTTGTTGATTTTATGTTCAAATACAGCGGATTCTCCTTAATGGGAGAATATGCAAACCGTGATGCAGATGAGCCCATTGCGCTAAACTCGGATGGTACGGAAACTGGGGATATTGTCCAAGTAGGCCGTGGACTAAACCTTCAGACCGGTTACCTCTTCAGAAAAGATTGGGAGGTATCCGCAAGGTATACCAGCATTAAATTAAATGAGAGTATTACCGGAAAAAGTCCTGAGAAACAATACACTCTCGGACTATCAAAGTATATTGTTGGCCATAAACTAAAATTGCAAACAGATCTTAGTTATTTGACCGTTGACCAAGGAACTGATGAAATCATGTTCCGGCTACAGTTGGATGTACACCTGTAAAAGATAACCTTAACATAACCTAATCATAGGGCATTCTCTAGATATTTGAAAAATTTTTTGGACTTTTAATTACACTATGGACAGTATTTACTTTTTAATAATGGTTGCGTTGGCAGCCTTAGCTATAGCTGACCTTGTCGTTGGTGTCAGCAATGATGCTGTTAACTTTTTAAATTCCGCCATTGGATCAAAGGCGATTTCCTTTAGAACAATAATGATCGTGGCCAGTATTGGGATTGCCTGTGGGGCTATTTTCTCAAGTGGCCTTATGGAAGTTGCCCGTAAAGGAATTTTTAACCCGGGGGAATTCTATTTTGATGAAATCATGTTCATTTTTATGGCCGTGATGATCACGGACATTCTCCTGTTGGATTTTTTCAACACCTTGGGGATGCCCACATCTACCACGGTATCCATTGTATTTAACCTTTTGGGGGCAGCCGTGGCCATGGCTCTAATTAAAATTGGGGCACAAAATGGCAGTTTTACCGATGTCATCAACTACATCAATACCGACAAGGCCATAGAGATTATTGTGGGGATTCTCTCCTCTGTTGTAATAGCCTTTACCATTGGTGCTTTTGTGCAATGGGTTTCAAGACTTTTGCTTTCCTATGACTTTCAGAAAAAACCAAAATGGACCGGGGCTATTTTTGGTGGTATCGCGCTTTCCGCCATTACCTATTTTATTCTGATAAAGGGTATCAAGGGAACGCCTTTTGCCGATCAAACTTATGGGTTTATTGGAGGTATCACCATTAAGGATTTTCTTGAAACCAAGGTATATGAGGTAGTCTTGATAAATTTTGCCATTTGGGCTATTATCTCATATGCACTCATTCAGTTTGCCAAGACCAACATCTATAAATTAATTATTGGTGTGGGTACGTTTGCCTTGGCTTTGGCTTTTGCAGGAAATGACCTGGTTAACTTTATCGGTGTTCCTATTGCCGCTTGGCAATCTTA
>JAUICT010000573.1 GCA_030429325.1 Bacteroidia bacterium | reverse complement strand
GCGCTTTCCAGAGGTTCTGATGAAGTATCAAGATAGGTTCCGATATATTTTGGTGGATGAGTACCAAGATACCAATCACTCGCAGTACCTTATTGTAAAGGCCTTGTCGGACCGTTACCAAAATATTTGCGTAGTTGGGGACGACGCCCAAAGTATCTATTCCTTCCGTGGGGCCAATATCAGTAACATCCTAAATTTTCAAAGGGATTATGATGATGTGGCGGTCTATCGACTGGAGCAAAACTATCGATCCACCAAGAACATTGTCAATGCTGCCAACTCCATTATCGAAAAAAATAAAGATCAGTTGGAAAAGGTGGTATGGACCTCCAATGATGCAGGCAATAAGATCATTATCCATAGAAGTATCACCGACGCAGAGGAGGGGAGGTATGTGGCAGGTTCCATTTTTGAAAATAAGATGCAGCAACAGATGCAAAATGGGGATTTTGCTGTGCTGTACCGTACCAATTCACAATCGAGGGCCATTGAAGATGCGCTTCGAAAGCGGGATATCCCTTATCGAATTTATGGGGGGCTTTCGTTTTATCAGCGCAAGGAAATCAAGGATGTGTTGGCCTATTTGCGATTGATTGTCAATCCCAAGGACGAAGAAGCCCTAAAACGGGTCATCAACTTTCCGGCTAGGGGTATTGGGCAAACCACCATAGATAAACTCATTGTCGCTGCCAATCATTACGGACGTTCCATTTATGAGGTGATGGAGCATTTGGAGAAGCTCAACCTCAATATAAATGCTGGTACCAAACGCAAGTTGCAGGATTTTGTGACCATGATCAAGAGTTTTCAAATCATGAACGAAGGCTCTGATGCGTTTACCTTGGCAGAACACGTGTCCAAGAAGACCGGTTTGTTGTTGGAGTTCAAAAAAGATGGGACTCCGGAGGGAATTGCCCGAATGGAAAATATTGAAGAGCTCTTGAACGGTATCAAGGACTTTGTGGAAGGGCAAAAAGAGTTGGCGGATGCCACGGGAAGCTTAACGGAGTTTCTGGAAGATGTGGCCTTGGCTACAGACATGGACAAGGATGTTGGTGATGATGATAGGGTAGCCTTGATGACCATTCACTTGGCTAAAGGCTTGGAATTTCCGTATGTGTATGTTGTGGGTATGGAAGAAGATCTTTTTCCTTCCGCCATGAGCATGAACACCCGTAGTGAGTTGGAAGAGGAAAGGCGATTGTTCTACGTGGCGCTCACCAGGGCCGAAAAGCAAGCCTATTTAACCTATACCCAGAATAGATATCGATGGGGTAAACTTATTGATGCTGAGCCTAGTAGATTTTTGGAAGAGATAGATGAACAATATGTGGAGAACCTTACCCCGGTAAACGATGGGTATCGGTATAAATCCATGATCAATGCCAATATTTTTGGTGAGGTCGACAAGAGCAAACTCCGACAGGTAAAACCAAGCAATGGTACGCCGCCCAGCGTACAACGCCCCAATGAAAATCAATTGCGCAAACTACGAAAATTGAAACCTGATTTGGCTTCGCCTTCAGCGGGTAATCCAATGATAGATTCCGATTTAACGGAAGGTTCCCTAGTGAACCACACCCGTTTTGGCAGGGGCAGGGTTGTAAAAATTGAGGGTGTAGGAAACGATAGGAAAGCAGAGATTCAATTTGAGCAGGGTGGAATAAAAAAGCTGCTGCTCCGTT
>JAUICT010000076.1 GCA_030429325.1 Bacteroidia bacterium | reverse complement strand
CCCTTTTCCTCGGCGTTCAATGCTTTGAACATCCGGTTTAAGGTTTCATCAGGATTATTGGTCAAGGTGCCTAAAATATCATTGTTAACCAACGTGGAATTGATTCGGGTCAATACTGGGTCGCCATGTTTCCAGCTACCCCGGACCAAGGCAATATGTACTTGATCGTTGGTGGTCTGTTTGTAAGCACGTAAACGATATTCCCCAAACCGGGTCTTGATATTGAAGGCTTCTTTAAGCTCAATAAGACTGTCATGCTCCATTCGGTAGGCAATCAAGTCTTCAATGGATACAATTTTAAGGTCAAATTTTTTGGCTACTTCCAGAAGTTGGGGTAAACGGGCCATAGTGCCGTCTTCGTTCATGATTTCCACGATAACGCCAGCAGGCTCCAGTCCGGCCAAGCGGGCAAAATCAATAGCGGCTTCGGTATGTCCTGTACGGCGTAGTACACCACCCTCTTTGGCAATCAATGGAAAGATATGTCCGGGGCGGGCCAATTCATGGGCCTTGGTATTTGCATTGGTCAATGCCAAGATGGTTTTGGCCCTATCCGAAGCGGAAATCCCAGTGGTGACCCCATTTCCCCTTAAATCTACTGAAACGGTAAAGGCGGTCTCTAATGGGTCTGTGTTGTGGGTGACCATTTTATGGAGGCCCAAATCTTTACACTTACCTTCGGTAAGCGGTGCACAGATAAGTCCTCGGCCATGGGTGGCCATAAAATTTACGGTCTCAGGAGTAATCAGTTCAGCAGCAGCCACAAAATCCCCTTCATTTTCGCGGTCTTCATCATCCACAACAATAATAACCTTTCCTTGCCTGATGTCTTCAATGGCCTCTTCTATGGCGTGCAACTGTATTTTTTTCAATTGAATTGTGTTAAGTTTTATCGAATTGAATTAAGGTCCCTTCTAATGTGTTTTCTATTTATATAGTAAATTACAACATAGGCTAATATTCCAATAAAAAATATAAGGATTGGATTTAAAAACATGTCTTTTTCAATCAATTTATAAAGATTAGAAAATTGGATTGAACTTCTTGCTACACAATAAAGAAACACAAGATAGATTAGTACATTTATAGAGATCAATACTGGCACCTGTATTCCAGAAAAGGCTAGGATAATTGGTAAAATAAGGGAAATGAAGTATAAATTTAATGCCCAATCTGCATATTTTAAATATTGCGAATAGTTTTCTAAAGCCTTTTCATACTTTTCATTTCTTAAATCTCCTCTATAACGCAGAACCTCAACACTTGTCCCCCTGGTTTCTAAAACTTTTAAGGCTGTATTTCTATATTTTATAGAATGTCCAAGCTGCTTATAGTTTTTTATAGAATCAATCAGCCTATTGTCAGGGTGCTTAGATAGTTCCATAAACAACTCGGAATTTATGTCTATGGTGTCTAAGTTTATTTCTTCCTCAGTTTCTTCTCTTTTCTTTTTGAAAAAACCTTTTATTTTATCAAAAATATGCCCAAAACCAAACAATCCTCTGTCCGCTGTGGCCCTTTTGGTCAATGAAATGCCCAAGGGCAGCATGATCAAGGTAGAGAGCCAAGCTCCGATTGCTGGATGGATATTGCCTTCCTTGGCATAATTGCCAGCGAAGACCCCAATAAAATAATAGGTCAAAAATAAAACAATGGCTATGACCATGGGTAGTCCCAATCCTCCTTTTCGGATAATGGCCCCCAACGGTGCCCCAACAAAGAATAGGATAATACAGGAAAAGGCAAGGGCGAATTTCTTGTGCAAGGATAGAATATGGGCATTGTAGAACTTAAAACGTTGTTGTAACTCTTCTTTTTTGGAAACCACAGTGTTCATAATACTGTTTACTGAGTTCTTGGCATTGTTCACCACTTGCAAACGCTGCCATTCCTGTAGTGCATCCAGTAAATCGTCCACTGTTTTTATGGAATCCTTGGAAATTGCCTTATCCTGTATTTGTGATGCAATTTCCAAACTGTCCACAGCTGGAGGGTTCGCAGGAAAGGCGCCCATTCGATTGACAATGTTTTTGGAAAATGCCTCTACTTTTTCAAGATTGTTGGTGCCTAAAGAATCAATATCCTTGATCAAACGGCCCACGTTTTTCATTTTGTCCGTGGTAATGTTGCCATCCTCTTCCAAATCTTGATCATTTAGTTCGGAAATATCTATGTTGATGGTATAGGTTTCAAAATGGGCTTTTGCAAAGGGTTGTTTCCTTTTTTCCTTATTGTTGTCTTTTACCAACTCTTCGTAGTAATTACCATCCTTCAAAACCAGTTGGATGATATCGGAATCTTCACTGCTGATCAATTCCCCACCTTTGGCCTTGATGACGGTATTGTTTACATTCTGATTGGTTTTTTTATGGATGACCACATTCTCCAAAAACCGGTCTTGGTCCCCATACTTACGGTCTACCTTGATGTTCATGCCCTCTCCAGTGCCTTCAAAATCACTAAAGACCCCTTCGGTAATGGCGGCAGCTGGCTTTACCTTGGCAATGTTCCGTCTAAGGTTGAATATTTTCTGTTCGGATTTTGGGATGACATTATTGGCGAAAAAGAAGGTCACCACCCCTAGAAAAAGCACGAAAATGACCAAGCTTCGCATTCCTCTTTGCAATGAAATGCCCGAAGCCTTCATGGCCGCAAACTCATAATTTTCGGCAAAGGTGCCAAAAGTAAGAATGGAGGACAGCAGTACGGTCAAGGGTAGCACTTTGTCTACCAAGGTGGGTATGAAGTAGAAGATAAACTTGGCTATAATTACAAATCCCAAACCTTTTCCCGCCAAATCATCTATAAAGAGCCATATTCCCTGAAAAATGAATATGACGATCAAGATGACAAAGGAACTAAAGAAGTTGTAGAGAAACCTCGATAATATATACTGGTCTAGTATTTTCAATGCTTAGTTTCGTGTTATGTAATACCCTTTATCCTCGTATTTTTTCTCATCAAAGGTAAATAGGGTACTTGAAAGTGGCTGGTTGGTTTTGAAAGAATTAACGGTTATGATCGTTTTTGTGCCGTTATTCCCGGTTTGAATCAATTTGTATATGTGCTTGGTTTGGGTGTCTATACCCAAAAGAACCGATTTTATCTCCGTGTTTGAATCAATGGGAGTGAGCTTTACATACTGAATTTTTCTTCCGCCAGCATTTTGCAGAATGTCCCAAGAATAATTGTGGCCGGTCTTATAAAAAGTAAGCATTTTTGACGGGCTTACGTTGTCTGTATCTTCATTCACATCTTCTATGGTGACTTCTTCGTTTTCAGGAACCACAGTGTAGACTTTGTCGCCGTCGAACAATTGTTGTGCCCCAAAATAATTCAAGAAATATTTTTCGCCCTTTAGGGTCACATTACCATGTGTTTCTTGTTTTAGGTTTGCTTCTGTATTTTCAATGGTCGATGTGAAATCGATATAAATATTGTCATAACCCTTCACTTTGTCATATACCTCATCCAACAGGGCCTTTGCCTTGGATGAGCTTTGGGCATGGGAGAAAAATGCAACGGTTAATAGTCCAATAAAAAGAATATGTTTTTTGATCATAGCGTTATTTTGATTCGTTTTCCAAAAGTTGTTCCAATGAATAAATGTCTGGGACCAATACTTGACGGGCCTTACTTCCTTCAAAGGGCCCTACGATTCCGGCAGCTTCCAATTGGTCGATGATCCTACCGGCACGATTGTACCCCAGTTTTAGTTTTCTCTGGATAAGGGAGGCTGATCCTTGCTGGGCGGTAACAATCACTTCGGCAGCTTCACGGAACATGGCATCCCTATCCGAAATATCATAATCAATACCCGTGCCAGAGTCTTCTCCTACATATTCTGGCAGTAAGTGAGCTTCAGGATAGGCACGTTGCGACCCAATATATTCGGTTATTTTTCCAACTTCAGGGGTGTCCACAAAGGCACACTGCAAGCGGGTCACATCATTGCCTTGGGTGAAAAGCATGTCTCCCCGACCTATCAATTGGTCAGCTCCTTGTGCATCCAAAATGGTCCTGGAGTCTATCTTGGAAGTTACCCTAAAAGCAATCCGGGCCGGGAAGTTGGCCTTTATGATACCGGTAATTACGTTTACCGAAGGTCGTTGGGTGGCAATGATCAAATGTATTCCAATGGCCCTGGCCAACTGCGCCAAGCGGGCAATCGGGGTTTCTACTTCCTTGCCTGCGGTCATAATTAGGTCTGCAAACTCATCAATCACCAAGACAATATAGGGTAGGAACTTATGCCCATCATTGGGGTTCAGCTTACGTGCCTTGAACTTGGCATTATATTCTTTAATGTTCCGTACCATGGCTGTTTTTAACAGCTCATACCTATTGTCCATTTCAATACAGAGCGAGTTCAGGGTGTTGATTACCTTGGTATTGTCCGTGATAATGGCTTCTTCCGAATCGGGAAGCTTAGCGAGAAAATGACGTTCTATTTTGTTGTAGAGGGTCAATTCCACTTTTTTGGGATCCACTAAAATGAACTTAATTTCGGCAGGATGTTTTTTATACAGCAATGAAGTGATCACGGCATTTAAACCTACGGATTTTCCCTGCCCTGTTGCTCCTGCCATGAGCATGTGCGGCATTTTGGCAAGGTCTACCACAAAAGTTTCATTGCTGATGGTCTTTCCAAAAGCAATGGGAAGTTCCATTTCGGCTTTTTGGAATTTGTTGGAGGCTATTACCGACCGCATGGAAACTATGGTGGCATTTTTGTTGGGGACTTCAATACCCACCGTTCCTTTTCCGGGAATGGGAGCAATGATCCGTATACCCAAAGCGGCCAAGGATAGGGCGATGTCATCCTCTAGGTTTTTGATTTTGGAGATACGAATGCCAGCTTCGGGGACAATTTCGTAGAGGGTAACCGTAGGGCCAATGGTGGCCTTGATCTGGGCAATTCCAATCTTGTAGTTCTTTAGGGTGCTTACAATGCGGTTTTTGTTTTCTTCCAGCTCTTCTTGGTTGATGGTGATTCCGCCTGAGGCACCATGCGCTTCCAGAAGCTCCAAAGGAGGGAACTTGTAGTTTCCTAATTCCAATTTTGGGTCGAATTCCCCAAAATCCTTGACCAACTTTTCGGCCTTAATGTCTTTTTCTTCTTTTTCTTCCGTTACTTTTTCAACTTCAAGGCTAATGTCGGTCTCTTCTTCTTGGGGGAGGTTAACATCCAGTCCTGCTTCATTTTGAAGTGGTGGTATGTCTTTTTTATGGGTGTAAGTATCCACAACTGGAGCAACATCTACTTCTTTTGTCTCTAATTGAACGCTGAGTTCATCAAGCTCATCCATATTTTCAACAGGAGGAGCATCTTTTTGAAGATCGGACTTTATTTTTTGTCGTTGCGACCGGAAGAAATTGGCGACGCCTTCTGGTGTGAAGTTGAAGAGTCTTACCAAAATGACCATCAACATAAAAATCAAGATCAAGAACACCCCGATCTTTCCCGTGTAATCTTGAAGGAAATCGTTCATCTCATAACCGATGAGCCCTCCCAGAAGGGGTAGTTCGGCAGCAAAGAAGCCCAAGGCCACCGAAACCCAGATGATACCTACCAGGCCCCAAACCCATTTTCCTATCAACCCTTTTCCGCTCAATCCCAGAAACAGATATAATCCGGTTATGGCCAACAAGAGTGGGAAAGCGAACGAGGCCAACCCAAATCCTTGGTACATAAAAAAGTGGCTCACACTTGCCCCAAACTTGTTCAACAAATTACTGGCTTCCGCATTTCTGTGAGCGAACTCAGAGAGAATGCTCTGATCTTCCTGCCATGTAAAGTAGTAGGACATGAACGAGAAGAAAAGTGCTATGCTGAGCACAATTAGCAGACTGCCCAAGATAATCTTGTTTTGCTTTGAGGGCCTAAATGACACCCTCTTTTTGGCAGTGGTAGGTTTGGATTTTGATTTTGTCCTTTTCTTTGCCATTAATCCTTTTTGCTATGGGGGCTAATTTACAAATTTACGCTGCTATACAAGATCTTGGATGTTCTTACCCAAACTTGGGGATGTAAATAATCAATCCAATGATGCTGGCCACAATGGATACAATCATCACTGCGCCTGCCGAAATATCTTTGATCAAGCCAATTTTTGGGTCTTGATCGGGTTGAATGTAATCCGCTATTTTTTCAATGGCCGTGTTCACTCCCTCTATACCCATGACCAATCCAATGGCGAAGAGTTGCATGATCCACTCAAATGCAGAGATTTCAAAATAAAATCCTGCGGCTGTCATCAACAAAGCAATGACAAATTGTATTTTAATACTGGCCTCGGTCCGTAAAAGGAGGAACATGCCTTTGAATGCATAACCGACACTACGGATTCTATTTTTGAAAAAAGATTCCCTAGGCATCCACCAATGCTTCAAGCGCGGCTTTGTAATTGGGCTCGTCCACAGTTTCGGAAACTTGCTCGGAATAGATGACCTGTCCCTTTTCATTGAGCACCACCACGGAGCGTGATAAAAGCCCTTGCAATGGGCCATCGGTAAATTCTACCTTGTATGATTTTCCGAAGTTTCCATCCCTGAAATCGGACAAGGTCTCCACTTTGTCTATGCCTTCGGCTCCGCAGAAACGGGTCTGGGCAAAGGGAAGATCTTTGGAGATGCAAAGTATCTTGGTGTTGTCCAGCTCGGCTGCTTCTTGGTTGAATTGGCGGACAGATTGGGCACAAGTGCCTGTATCTATACTTGGGAATATGTTCAAGACCACTTTTTGGCCTGCATAATCTGATAGTGAAGCCTGGGAGAGGTCGTTTTTGGTCAGTTTAAATTCCGGGGCTTGGGAACCATTCTCGGGAAGGTTTCCAAGGGTGTGTATTTCATTTCCTTTTAAGGTGACTGTAGCCATAACTATATATTTGGTTCAGGCTCAAAAATACTTAAAAAAAACCTTCCCGTAGTGCATTACGGGAAGGTTCTTGAATAGAAAATATAGTAGGGTCTATTTGTCGATGGAACTCAGCACTCGGGACATAAAGGCATTCATGGCCTCTTTTTTTGGTGTCCCGTTTTTTATCTCATTTGATACTTCCAAGGCGCCGTAAATATTGGAGATGAGTTCTCCAATGGTGTCCAATTCCTCATCTTTTAGACTGGGAACATCGCAGATATGTTCCAATGTTTCTGCGGTTTCCAGAAGATAATCCTCATCATGCTCCTCAACAAAATTGACCAGCTGTTTAATTATGGGCAACTTCATGGACCAAAGTTTTTAATACATCATATTTGTTGGTCTGCACCTGATTTTTCAATGTCCCGTTGGAAAAGGCGGCAAAGGTGGGCAGATTGTCCACGTTGGCCATTTTTCTCGACTCCGGGAATTTTTCAGCATCGACCATCACAAAAGTGACATTTTGGTTAAGGGAAGCCTCTTTCTTGAACTTAGGCTTCATAATCCTACAATTTCCACACCATGATGCGGAATATTGCACCACAACGGACTCGTTGCTGGCAACAAGCTCACTCAGGTTGTCTTTTTCCAATTCTATGACCATGTCCTTAGTTTACGTGGTTGGCCAAATATTCTGCTACTCCGTCACGGTTGGCGTTCATGGCTTCCTTACCTTCTTCCCAGTTGGCAGGGCATACCTCACCTTTTTCCTGTACATGGGCAAATGCATCCACCAAACGGATAAATTCTTTAACATTTCTACCTAGGGGCATGTGGTTGATGCCTTCATGGAACACCGTACCTTCCTCATCAATCAAATAGGTGGCCCTGTAGGTTACATTGTCCCCTTCAACAAGAACAGAATCGGTTTCCTCATTATAATCTTCATGGGTAATATCCAAAATGCCCAAAGCCTTGGCCAAGTTTCTATTGCTATCGGCAACGAGAGGATACGTTACCCCTTCAATCCCACCATTGTCCTTGGCAGTGTTCAACCAAGCAAAGTGTACCTCTGCAGTATCGCAAGATGCGCCAATCACCAAAGTGTTCCTTTTTTCAAATTCGGCCAAATGTTGTTGAAAAGCGTGCAGCTCCGTTGGGCAAACAAAGGTGAAATCCTTTGGGTACCAGAAAAGCAAAATTTTCTTCTTTTCGGCCTTGGCTTTTTCT
>JAUICT010000572.1 GCA_030429325.1 Bacteroidia bacterium | reverse complement strand
AGCCTATGCAAATACCCAAAAGGCCAACGAAGTGTTGGGTTGGAAAGCCAAATCTTCCTTGGATGAAGCCATGAAATCTGCCTGGGATTGGGAGGTTAAAGTAAGAAGCTAGAGTTTTTATGATTCACTAAAATAGTGAAGCCTGTCCATTGGACGGGCTTTTTTTATCCAAGAGTACTGGAGTTCTGATTTTAGGTTATCACGGAATGGATACTTACATTAGTCAAACTAATTGACTAAACCTTTTAAAATGAAAAAACTAATCTTTCTTTCCGTATTGCTTTTTAGTACCCTGGCATTGGCTCAAGAAACCTATCTCCATTGTGGGCGTTTATTGGATGTGAAATCAGGTAAAATGCTTACCGAGAAAACCATAATTGTTTCGGGAAATAGTATCAAATCCATTGAGAATGGCTATAAAACTGGCGGCTCGGAAGATAGGGTAGTGGATTTGAAGAACAAGACCGTAATGCCCGGATTCATAGATATGCACGTGCACATTGAAGGTCAGTCCAGCCCAAATACCTACATCCAAAGGTTTACTTTAAATGATGCTGACGTAGCATTTCAATCAACAGTATATGCCAAAAACACTTTAATGGCAGGATTTACCACAGTTCGTGATTTGGGTGGAAGCGGGGTCAACATCGCACTTCGAAATGCCATAAACAAAGGGGTTGTTATGGGACCTAGGATTTTTACGGCAGGTAAGGCCATTGGTACAACAGGGGGACATGCGGATCCAACCAATGGAATGAAGAAAGATTTAATGGGAGACCCCGGTCCCAAGGAAGGGGTGGTTAATTCCCCTGAAGATGGAAAAAAAGCGGTTAGACAACGTTATAAAGATGGAGCGGATGTTATTAAAATCACCGCTACGGGAGGAGTACTCAGTGTGGCCAAGAGTGGGCAGAACCCACAATTCACCATTGAAGAAATAAAGGCAATCACAGAAACCGCAAAAGACTACAACATGCTCACTGCGGCCCATGCCCATGGTGATGAAGGAATGCAAAGGGCCATTTTGGGTGGTATCAAAACCATTGAGCATGGAACACTAATGAGTGAGGAAACCATGGATCTCATGGTAAAGCACAATACCTATTTGGTGCCTACGATCACTGCAGGCAAGGAAGTGACTGAAAATGCCAAAAAGCCAGGATACTTTCCCGATGTGGTGGCCAAAAAGGCCAGTGAAATAGGTCCAAAAATTCAAGCAACCTTCCAGAAAGCCTACAAAAAAGGAGTCCCAATTGCCTTTGGAACCGATGCCGCTGTTTTTCCACATGGAGAAAATGCAAGGGAGTTTGTGTATATGGTAGAGGCGGGGATGCCTGTGGTTGAGGCGATCAAGTCCGCGACCGTAACCAATGCCCAACTTTTGGGGATGGGAGATAGCCTTGGACAACTCAAGGAAGGTTTTTTGGCAGACATTGTCGCGGTGAACGAAAATCCAGAGAGCGATGTGAATACCTTAAGGAATGTAGTTTTTGTGATGAAAGAAGGTGAAATAGTCAAGTCCGAGTAAATCTTTTTTACCCGATAGGACGTACATACCATATGCTGTCCAACTTTAACAACAGTCTGGAACTTTTGGAAATGGCCCAAAAGGAGCAATTGTACCAGAATCTATTGCTCCAACTGGAAAAGGACTTTGGCTTGGCCAATGTGCCATTCAATCTTCATGGGAGCATCAC
>JAUICT010000571.1 GCA_030429325.1 Bacteroidia bacterium | reverse complement strand
GTAACAACAATGTAAGTTGGTCTTCTGGCAGTCCTTGGGCTTGTAATTCTTTTTTCACCTCAACTTCGGTCTTACCATTCATAAGGGCTTCTGTCTGGGCAAAAAAATTGGCCATAAGTTTGTTGTGGTGGTCTGCATCTCCATACAATGATTGTTTGAAGCCTATGAAATCTGTTGGGATAAGTTTAGTACCTTGATGAATCAACTGGAAGAAAGCATGTTGCGAATTGGTACCTGGTTCTCCCCAAATAATGGTTCCGGTCTCATAACCTACCTTGCTCCCTGCACGATCCATACTTTTGCCGTTGCTTTCCATGATCCCTTGTTGGAGATATGCAGAAAAACGACTCAAATACTGGGTGTAAGGGATAATAACCTCTGTTTCAGCCCCAAAGAAGTTATTGTACCAAACGCTCAACAGGGCCAAGACTACTGGTATATTTTCAGAAAATGGAGCTTCCTTAAAATGTACGTCCATATCATGGGCCCCTGCCAAAAGCTCGTCAAAGTTTTTATACCCTACCGAAAGGGCAATGGACAACCCTACGGCACTCCAGAGGGAAAATCTTCCCCCAACCCAGTCCCACATAGGGAATACATTATCGTCCGCGATACCAAATTCCTTGATTTTTTCAAGATTGGTGGATACGGCCACAAAATGTTGCGCAATATCTTTTTCCGAAGCTTTCTTTAAAAACCACTTTTTAATAGTAAGGGCATTGCTCAATGTTTCCTGTGTGGTGAACGTTTTGGATACGATTACGAAAAGCGTGGTCTCGGGATCGAGTTCCTTAAGTATTTCGTGCACGTGGTCCCCATCTACATTGCTTACAAAATGTGTACTTAGGTGATTTTTATAGAATTTTAGGGCTTCGGCGACCATAACCGGTCCCAAATCTGAGCCGCCGATACCTATATTGACCACATCGGTGAACGCCTTTCCCGTGTATCCCTTCCTATTCCCTGAAATCACAGATTCGGAAAACGATTTCATCTTTTCCTTTACCTCATAAATTTCATCAACGATGTTTTCCCCATCCACCAAGACTTTATCTCCTTTCTTGGCCCTTAACGCAGTGTGCAATACGGCCCTACCTTCGGTCTGGTTGATCAGTTCTCCCCCAAAATAGGCATCCATGGCCTCTTTGAGCTTAACCTCCTCTGCCAATTCCAGCAAAAGTGAGAGGGTTTCATCAGTCAACCGATTTTTGGAAAAGTCCACCAAAAAATCATTCCACAAAAGGGAAAACTTCTTTCCACGATCAGCATCTTGGGCAAAAAGTTCTCTCAGGTGGGTATCCTTGTTCTCTTGATAGTGTGCTAATAGTTTTTTCCAGGATTGGGTTGTAGTTGGGTCGATTTTGGGAAATGCCATTACTGGTTGTATGATATTAAGGTTTCTTCAGGTTCCGGGTTAGGGTTTACAAATTCTATGCAATCCAATTGATCCTTCATGGGCGCTATGTGTGCCATATATTGTGCCCGAAGCGAATCTGCAATAGGCTCGGCCGTAGGCAACTTCTCCCGCAAGGGGTCCACTTGTCTACCGTTCTTCCAAAAACGATAACATACGTGGGGGCCACCTGTATTGCCTGTCATTCCTACCCATCCAATTACATCGCCTTGTCGAACAAAATCACCTTTCCTCACTTTTTGGTTCTTCATGTGGAGGTACTGGGTGCTGTAAACACTGTTGTGT
>JAUICT010000075.1 GCA_030429325.1 Bacteroidia bacterium | reverse complement strand
ACAGTCTTCGGATTTTCTACCCAGACATGGACCAAAGGCAAACACGTTCACTAAAAAGTGTCTCGGCACACTATCACAAACAGTTTAAGAAATGGCATGTAAACGGTGGTGTTGCCTATGGTGATCGCGCTCCTTCGGTTTCTGAGGGATTTGGTTTTTATCTGTTCAACAGTTTTGACAACCATGATTACATTGGCAATCCAAATCTCAAGAATGAGAAAGCCTTGGAGACCCAAATAAAAGTTACATTACCATTAGATAATCTGGAGCTTGGTCTAGAGGGCAATTACTTTCACACCAGGGATTATATCATTGGTGAAATTGACCCAACACTCAACGAAATGACCATAGGTGCCGATGGCGTTAAAGTCTATACCAATTTAAAACATGCCAACCTTTACAATGTTTCTATGGATATGGAGTACAAATTTACCCCTGAACTCAACTGGAGTGGACGGGTCTCTTATCACAGGGGCACAGACCACAATGGCCGCAATCTGCCCTTTATCAGTCCCGTTGACTACCGTTCCCAATTAAGCTATGCCCATGGAAGTTTTTCGGGATCAGTGACCTTATCCGGCGCAATGGACCAAACTAATTTTAGCCCCACTTTTGGGGAGGACCGTACATCTGCCTATACATTACTGTCCCTATCCTTGGGCAAGACCTTTTCCCTTGGTGGGAATACGCTGTATGTGAAGGCAGGGGTTGAAAACCTATTTGACACCTATTACTCAACGTATTCCGATTGGAACAATATACCCCGCATGGGAAGGAACTTTTTCATGACCTTATCCTATGCCATTAATTAATCTTAATTATTAAAATCAAAAACAATGAAAACTATAAAATCCCTAATCATATTGATTGCATTATCTGTTGGAATTACATCTTGCTCCGATGACAATGAAAACCCAATGCCTGTAGCTGAAAATCCATTGGAAGCCTATAATCTAACGAGTAGTTTTGAGGCCAATGGCCACATGTTGGAGCTATATTCTGAAAAAGAGGTTTTGACCACAGGTTACAATGAGCTATATCTCCAAATCAAAGACTTGTCAACCGGTGAATATATCCCCAATGCAACCATTAGCTGGAATCCCGTTATGCACATGACCCAAATGAGCCATTCCTGTCCAAAATCGGAGATTTCAGCAACAGAGGAAAAAACCGTCTATAAAGGCTTTGTGGTCTTTCAAATGGCCAGCAACGCTAACGAATATTGGGAATTAAACCTAGAATACAGCTTTGGGGGCACTACCTATACCATTTCGGAAACCATAGAGGTCAACGCCCCGGCTGATGGCAAAAAAACGGTCAATGTATTCATGGGTACCGATGATACCCGCTATGTCTTGGCCATGATGCCCCTTGCACCAGAGGTTGCGATCAACGACCTATCTGCCGTACTGTTCAAAATGGAATCCATGATGAGCTTTCAACCTATAGAAAACTATACCATAAAGTTAGACCCGAGAATGCCAGGAATGGGCAACCATAGCTCTCCCAACAATGAGGATTTAATATATGACGCCGCAACCGGTAACTATGCAGGCAAACTATCCCTCACCATGACCGGTTACTGGAAAATCAACTTACAGCTGCTCAATGCCAATGATGAAATCTTAAAAGGAGAAAGTGTTACGGAAGAGAACGAAAGTAGCAGTTTGTACTTCGAGATTGAGTTTTAAAATTTGTTGTTTACTTTTTATTCGTTTGTTTGAAAAGGTCATCCGATGGTGGGTGGCCTTTTTAATTTTTGGTATTTCCTAGCTTAAAGATGCGGTATGGGTTCGGTTTCAAAAAAAGAATCAAATGGGAAAAAACTCTTCTAAATCCTGTTTTCCTTCCACCAAATCCAAAATAGTGGTATTTTGAAGGACTTTTATGAATTTTGCTTTGTTGGCTCCTACCAATTTATGCAACACACAGGGGTTATCCATATCGCAGTCCTTAATTCCCAAAACACAAGACTTTATACGCTTTTCCCCGTCAATTACCCTAACAATGTCCATTAGGGTCCGTTTTCGGTCTTCATCGCTCAAATAGAACCCTCCTTTAGGTCCTCTAGTGGAGGAAATGATATTGTGTCGCGACAGTTCCTGTAACAGTTTGGCCAAGTAAGCTTCAGGCACATGGATCATTTCAAAAATATCCCTGACCATAATCTTACGGTCCTCATTGGAGTTTACTGCTAAATAAAGTACTCCCTTGATGGCATATTTGGAGGAGTTGGAGAGCATGACATTTTATATTCAACAAAGATTAAAAGACATTTTTATCCTTTTCATGACTATTATCATGTTTTTAGTGTTTTACCCATGCTACTTTTGATACGAAATTTTAACCATTTATCACATGAAGACTATAATAAAAGGAATGACCCTACTCTTTGCCCTCATCTTAATAAGCTGTGGTGGTAAGAAAGAGGAGAAAAAAGACGACGGTTTCAGTGTTCAAAGGCAAAAGACAACAACCGAGCAGCCTGCTGAAACCCCTACAACCGATCAGGTCAAAGCTTCTGAACGTGTGGATATGACCACAAAAGGTGTCGGCCCCATTACATCTGTTGACTTAGCACCTGAAATAGACCAAACCATGGCCGCCAAAGGCAAAGAAGTTTATGAGCAAATGTGTCTGGCATGTCATAGGGTAGGTAAAAAATTCATAGGACCGGCCCCTAACGGAATATTGGAGCGAAGAACCCCCGAATGGGTCATGAACATGATCTTGAACCCACAAGAAATGGTACAACAAGATCCTTTGGCCAAAGAACTCCTCCAAGAGTTTAACGGATCACCCATGTCCAACCAAGGGTTGACCGAAGATGAGGCACGTGCCATTCTAGAATATTTTAGAACCTTAAAATAATGCAAATGAAATCAACCATCAAACTCCGTATGATGGGGCTGCTTTTGCTGCTCATGGTAGTCAGCAGTTGCAAACAAGGGCCCCAAAACGACACAACAGCTTCTGGCCAAAATGATTCCGAGGCCATTCTGGAAAACAACAAGGGACAGGCCTTTATTGAAGACGATGGATCCACTCCCAATGTATTGCAAATAGCCATTGGCTCTCCAGACCACAGTACGTTGGTTGCCGCAGTGCAGGCAGCGGAGCTCGAAAATGCCCTAGTGAATGCAGGCCCGTTAATGGTGTTTGCACCCACCAATGCAGCTTTTGACGCTCTACCTGAAGGTACCGTTGAAAATTTGCTGAAACCTGAAAACAAGGACGCCTTGGCCAATATTCTCAAGTACCACGTTACCCCTGGCAACTATTCAAAGGATTTTTTGAAAAACTTCAAAAAATTGGGACAGGCCAATGATCAAAATGTCCCTGTTGAAATCAAGGGTGATGATGTTTTTGTTGGAGGTGCCAAAATAATTGCCAGTGTACCTGCCGGGAACGGAATTGTTCATGTTGTGGACAAAGTTATCCTTCCCCCAAAAGAATAAACAATACCATTAAAACGAATAAATCCTAACACAATGAAAATTTACAAACAATTGATCATGTCCATGGGAGCTGTCCTGATGCTGGTTTCCTGTGGCCAACAAAACCAAAACTCAAACGGGGCACTATCATCGAGTGCCGCCGAAAAAGTGTATGTTGCTCCAGGCGAGCAGGACGAATACTATGCTTTCCTTTCCGGTGGATACAGCGGTAACCTTACCGTTTATGGACTACCTTCTGGAAGGATGTTCAAGGAAATTCCCGTATTCTCCCAATTCCCAACTTCTGGATATGGATATTCTGAAGAGACCAAGCCCATGCTTACTACATCTCATGGATTTGTACCTTGGGACGATGCCCACCACCCTGATATCTCCCAGACCAATGGCGAGTTGGATGGACGTTGGATATTCATCAACGGTAACAATACCCCAAGGATTGCCCGTATCAGTTTGAGCACTTTTGAAACAGAAGAAATCATCGAAGTGCCCAATAGTGCCGGGAACCACAGTTCTTCATTCATTACCGAGAACACCGAGTATGTAGTGGCTGGAACACGTTTCTCTGTTCCCATTCCACAAAGAGATATCCCGATCAACGAATACAAAAGTAATTTTAAGGGATCCCTCTCCTTTATCAGCGTAGATCCAGAACACGGTCATATGGACTTGAAGTTTCAATTGTTGATGCCCGGGTTCAATTATGATCTTTCGCACCCTGGTCGTGGAAAATCCCACGGATGGTTCTTCTTTACTACCTATAATACAGAGGAAGCCCACACACTTCAAGAGGTAAATGCATCCCAGAACGACAAGGATTTTATTGCCGCAGTCAACTGGAAAAAAATCGAAGAATATGTAAACAATGGTGGTGGTACCAAAATGCCAGCCAACTATGCCCATAATGTTTATGATGAAAGCACCCATATGGCAACCACTACCATGAAAAAAGAGGTATTGACGGTTGATCCCTTAAAAGTGCCCGGTGCTGTATTCTTCTTGCCCACTCCAAAATCGCCACACGGTTGTGATGTAGATCCAACTGGGCAATACATCATTGGAAATGGTAAACTATCCGCAGATTTGACCATACACTCTTTTGACAAGATGATAGCAGCCATTGAAGGTGAGAAATTCGATGGTGAAGCCTACGGTATCCCAATCCTTAAGTTTGAGGATGTATTGGCCGGACAGGTAAAAAGTGGTGGCCTAGGCCCCCTTCACACCGAGTTTGACGGTAAAGGAAACGCCTACACTACCTTCTTTATCTCTTCTGAAGTGGTAAAATGGAAATTGGGCACTTGGGAGGTCATCGATAGAAAACCCACCTATTACTCCGTGGGACACTTGATGATCCCTGGAGGTAATTCAAGAAAACCCTTTGGCAAATACGTAGTGGCCATGAACAAGATTACCAAAGACCGTTACTTGCCCACTGGACCGGAAATGGAACACTCTGCACAGATCTATGACATTTCTGGTGAGAAAATGGAACTCATCTATGATTTTCCAACGCATGGGGAGCCCCACTATGCTGCTGGTTGCCCAGCTGAACTGTTGGCACCAAAATCAAAGAAAATCTACCGATTGGATGAGAACAAACACCCATACGCCGTAACATCGCCCACTGGCTCCAAAGTGGTACGGGAAGGTAACGAGGTCCATGTGTATATGTCCACCATCCGAAGCCACTTTACCCCAGACAATATCGAGGGTATCAAAGTGGGGGACAAAGTGTATTTCCACATCACCAACCACGAACAGGATTTTGATGTGCCGCACGGTTTCTCTATCCTAGGTCAGAACACCTCCGAGCTTCTAATTATGCCCGGGCAGACCAAAACATCGGTATGGGAGCCCAAACAAGTTGGAGTATGGCCGTTCTACTGTACGGATTTCTGTTCTGCGTTGCACCAAGAAATGCAAGGATATGTCAGGGTTTCCCCTGCCAATTCCAACATGGAACTGAAATGGTCTTTAGGTGAATAATCCCAATTGACCCACCATTGAACAAAGCGGGCTGAGTCCATGACCTGCCCGCTTTTCTTACAAATTGAAGTTCATCAACCCTTTCAGAAAAACCACACTCAATTTGTAACCCTTAAATCAAAAAAATGAAAAAGGCTAGTATACTAATGATCGTTGGCCCTCTCTTTCTATTGGGATTGTACATCTTTCCTCTTTGGAAGATTATGTTGGGAGCGCCCCAGTACCCGGACCCCCTAGGGTTGAATATCCACATCAATGGCTTGCAGGGAATGAATGAATTTGACATTCAGAACATTGATGGCCTCAACCACTACATAGGAATGCAGACCTTGCCCAAAGTAGAAGATATGTGGGAATTTGGAACATTTCCCACCATTATTGGAATTATGGTAGCTTTAGGGGTATTGATCGGTATTTTGGGATATTTCAAAAAAGTAGGCTATAAATGGTTTTTGGGATGGTTCATACTCATGTCCATTCTAGGGCTGTTGGGCATGTACGACTTTAATGCATGGATGATAGACTATGGAACCAACTTAGACCCCAATGCCATTATGAAACTGACCAACCCCGATGGAACTCCAATGACCTATAAACCACCCTTATTGGGACATGTGAAGATGCTTAATTTTGATGTTACCTCCATGCCATCCATAGGCGCTTGGCTCATGTTCGTGGGTATGATGCTTACTTTGGCGGCCAGTTACCTAGGGTGGAAGAATACTAAAAAACAATAAAAACACTTCTTATGAAACCATCTTTTATCCTCTGTTTTGCCATGCTTGGCTGTATCCTTGGATGCACCGTAGGTCCTAAACCTATTGATTATGGCCATGTAGGTTGTAATTTTTGCAGCATGACCATTGTGGACAAGCAACATGCTGCACAATTGGTCACCAAAAAAGGAAAGGTCTTTAACTTTGATGCGGTTGAATGCATGATGAACCACTTAAAAGATGAGGATGAATCCACCATAGCCCTGTTTTTGGTCAATGATTTTGACCAACCGGGCGAATTGGTAGATGCTACAGGGGCCACTTATTTGATCAGCGAGAACATTCCAAGCCCTATGGGTGCCTTTTTAAGTGCATTTGCGGAAGAACAGGCGGCCCAATTTGCGCTGGATGACAACGGTGGGGAACTTTTCACCTGGAATCAATTGAAACAAGAATACCAATAACTCCTAAAAACAACAATTATGTATATGATCGGAATTGATAACACAATTGCACAACAACCATTTCATGACCTACAAGTGGAGCAACTGGTTAAAAACCCGTCAATGGAAATCTTGAGTGTTAGTCTAGCCAAAGGTGCACTTTTTCCAAAACATTCGTCCCCAAAGGATGTGCATTTGTTTGTGCTGGAAGGTTGTATCGATTTTTATATCGAAAACCAGATCATTAATTTAACCTCCCAACAGCATTTTAGCTTTTCAAAGAATGTGGAACATTGGGTGTTGGCCAATGAGGATGCTAAATTCTTGATTATCCGATAAAACAATGGTTCCTAAACCCATCATACTTGTGTATGTATTGGCAGAAATACCATCATTATAATCTTGCCTGTTTTGGTAGGTTTTAGTTCATAAAGCGGAGGTATACTATGAAAATCAAGAAAGAACATATAAAATTCATTTTGGGTTGTATTCTATTGATGGGTTTTCAAATAGGTATGGCAAACACCTGGACCGTTTGTGCTACCTGCGAGAACAATTCCATTAAGGAAACCATTGCGCGTGCTGCTGATCATGACACCATACGCATTGAAAAAGGCACCTACAAAGAATTTGAGATTTTGGTGGATAAACCATTGGTCATAAAAGGCATTGGCTATCCTATTGTGGATGGAGAGAAAAAGGGTGAGATTTTTAAGATCACTTCGGACAATGTTACCTTGGATGGCCTTTTTGTTATTAACGTTGGGGTAAGCTATACCAAGGACAATGCGGCCATACGGGTTGTTCAGAGCAAAAACTTCCTCATTCAGAATATGGTGCTGGAACAGTTGTTTTTTGGCATTTATCTGGAAAAATCTTCCCATGGCAAGGTGTACCACAACAGGATTATTGGCCAGGCCGTGGACGAGTACAATTCGGGAAATGGCATCCAACTTTGGTATTCCAAGGATGTGGACGTTAGCAAAAACCACGTGCAAGGTACTAGGGATGGCATCTATTTGGAGTTTTCAGACCGCATAACCATTACCGATAATACCAGTATGGACAATCTTAGGTATGGGCTTCATTTTATGTTCTCGAACAATAATGTGTATTCAAACAATACCTTTGAAAATAACGGAGCTGGAGTCGCGGTGATGTTCTCCAAGTTTATTACTATGAAAAACAACAATTTCAAAAAAAATTGGGGAACAGCGGCCTATGGTATGCTTTTGAAGGAGATTAACGATGCGGAAATCAGCGGAAACACCTTCGAAGAAAATACCATCGGCATCAATATCGAGGGATCCAATCGCATTCAATACCACAATAACGATTTCATCAACAATGGTTGGGCCATTCGAGTGATCGGTGCTTGCTATACCAACAGTTTTACAGGCAACAATTTCCTGTACAATTCTTTTGACATTTCATACAACAGTAAACTCAACGACAATGTCTTTGAAGGTAATTTTTGGAGCAGTTATACCGGCTATGATTTGGACAAGGATGGTGTTGGCGATGTACCTTATAGGCCCGTAAAATTGTTTTCTTACATAGTGAACCGTACC
>JAUICT010000074.1 GCA_030429325.1 Bacteroidia bacterium | reverse complement strand
CAAAAATCCTGACAGCGGTAAAACGGTTGCCCTTATTGCCCATTTGACTTTGATCGGATGGATCATAGCCATCATCATGAACAGCAGCAACAAAACCGAAATAGGTTCTTTTTATGTAAGACAGGTACTTGGAATTTTTCTGGTTGGGTTTGTTTTGGGAATCATTCCTATTGTAAACCTTATCGGATGGATATTTCCGGTTGTTCTTTGGGTCATTAGTCTGATTGGCGCCATAAACGGAACCCAAAAACCGGTCTTTTTGGTGGGTGAACACTTCCAAAACTGGTTCAAGAGCCTATAAAACAGATACAAAAAGCCAGATTTTTTCCTTCTGGCTTTTATTTTTAGTTACTTTATCGTAATATTGCAATATAAAATATTCTTTAAAAGAAAATACGCTCACATGGGAGCCTCCAAAACACATATTTTTTCACCAACCCATAATCAATTGGCTCAAATAGCCAAGGTCATGGCGCACCCTGCACGGGTGGCCATTCTAGAATATATCAGCAAACAGGATGCTTGTATTTGCAATGACTTGGTGGATGTGATTGGTCTGGCCCAACCCACCATATCCCAACATTTGAACGAAATCAAGAAAATTGGGTTGCTCAAAGGGACCTTTGAGGGGAAAAATCTTTGCTATTGCATTAACCAAGAACGTTGGGAAGAGCTTCAAGAGGCTTTTAACACCTTCTTTTCCAATATTAACCGTAATTGCTGTTAACATGAAAACATCAGAATTTTTATCCATCCTTCAACAACACCAAGACAAAAGTCTACTTTTTGAATATGCAAAAGATCAGTTTGTTGAAGCCAATTATCATATTACCGAAGTAAAAAACATCACTGTGGATTCCGTTGACTGTGGCGCTGGCACAGATTTTTGGAAAGAGACCGTGATACAACTTTGGGAAAGTCCCAAGGAAATTGGCAAAAGGGATTTTATGTCTGTCTACAAGGCCCTTTCCATTTTAAAAAAGGTGGACAAGATAAAGCCGATGCAAAAAGATGCTGAAGTAAAATTTGAATACAGCAACGACAATTTTCATACCGCCCAGTTATTTGTAGATGACTACACATTGGATGAAAAACAGCTCATACTAAAACTATCCGTTGAAAAAACAGATTGCAAGGCCAAGGAAACCTGTGGGGTCGAACCAACATCAACCTCCTCAACGGTTGAAACTGAAGCTTGTTGCTCCCCTGAATCCGGTTGTTGCTAAAAAAGAGGTCATGTTCATCCGTAGCATGAAAACTTCCGACTGGGAGCAGGTAAAACAAATCTATACCGAAGGTATAGCCACTGGTTTTGCCACCTTCGAGACCAAGCCTCCTACCTATGAAGCTTGGGACCGGTCCCATATCAGCTCATGTAGATTGGTTGCTGAGGAAAATGACCGTGTACTAGGCTGGGCGGCACTATCTCCCGTCTCAAGCAGGTGCGTATACGGAGGTGTCGCCGAGGTCAGTGTGTACATTGGCTCCAATAGCCGCGGAAAAGGCGTTGGAAAGCAGCTTATGGAACAGCTCATTTCCGAAAGTGAAGAGGCTGGATTCTGGACATTGCAATCCGGTATTTTTCCCGAAAATAAAGCAAGTGTAAAACTCCATGAAACAGTGGGTTTTCGCTATATTGGCAAGCGCGAACGCGTGGGCAAAATCCACGGGGAATGGAAAGACAACCTGTTGTTTGAAAGGCGTAGTAATAAGGTTGGAATAACATAATCATCACATCAAAAACCAAATAAAATGAAAAACGTATTGGTACTTTGTACCGGAAATTCCTGTAGAAGCCAAATGGCCCATGGTTACCTCAACTATTTTCAAGATAAACTTGCAAATATCTACAGCGCAGGAATAGAGACCCACGGACTAAACCCTGGGGCTATGGCCATCATGAAAGAAGACAGGGTGGACATTTCCAACCATACCTCCAACCATGTGGATGAGTATACCGGCATTGATTGGGACTATATCATCACTGTATGCGACCACGCCAAGGAAAACTGCCCGTTTATCCCGGCCAAAAATGCCATACGCATCCATCAAAACTTTTTTGACCCATCAAAGGTGAAGGGTACGGAAAAAGAAATCCACGATGCTTTTTTAAAGACTAGGGAAGAAATCAAGGAGTTTTGCCATGATTTTGTCAAGGAGGAGTTAAGAGGTTAATCCACATTGTGGGTCGCTGGACCTTCAGCCAATTTTCGTTCCAATTCTGCCTGAAATTCTTCCATAACGGGCTTTACCGTACTTTCAGGTAGGTCTGCAATCCGTATGTACATGAGTCCATCCACGGAATTATTAAATAGTGGATCTACATTAAAGGCTACCACCTTGGCGTTCTGTTTGATATATTTTTTGATCAAAACGGGCAAACGAAGGCTCCCTGGCTCCACTTCACTGATCAGTTTATCAAATTTATTGAGGTCGGCTTGGGTCTCGTCAAAAACAAACTCTTTGTCCGCATCATTGAGTTTTACCTTGAATTCCTTTTTGGGGCGGATGTATTGTGCCACGTAGGGATCCCAGTAATTGGATTTCATGAATTCGATCATAAGCGACTTGGAGAAATTGGAAAACTGGTTGCTGATGCTTACCCCTCCTATCAAATATTTATGTTCTGGATGCCGCAATGTGGTATGCACAATTCCTTTCCACAATAGAAAAAGGGGCATGGGTTTTTGTTGATATTCCTTGATAATGTAGGCCCTTCCCATTTCGATGGATTTTTCCATCATTCCATAAAGTTCCGGCTCAAAACGGAAAAGATCTTGAAGATAAAAGCCATCTATCCCAAACTTCTTGAAGATTTCGGACCCCAATCCCATGCGGTAGGCCCCAACAATCTTCTTATCCTCATCATCCCATAAAAAGAGATGGTGGTAGTAAGAGTCAAACTTATCCAAGTCAATGGCATTGTTGGTCCCTTCGCCCACTTCCCTAAAGGTGATTTCCCGCTGCCTTCCTATTTCATTCAAGATAAAAGGGATGTCTTTCTGTTGGGCCAGGTATACCTCATAATTCTTGCTTTGGAGTACCCTACAGTCCTTTTCCCGCAATTTTTCCACCTCCCCTTCCAAAACTTTGGAGCTGACTGGTGTGGCTATCTTTTTGGGAGGCTTTGGAATTTTGAGTGTGGTCGGGACCTTATCGATCAAACGTTCCTTCTCGAACACATTGGCCAAGAGGTAGGTTTTTTTGCGTAACAGCTCGGTGTAGGATTCCAAGGTCTCTTCTTCGTTTTGAGTAGCCACGGAAATGGGCTGACCTATACGCACCTTAATAGGTCTTCTGCTCTGCGATGTCAGTTCCGAGGGCAGCTTGGCCGTCCTAAAAACATCGTTCATTTTGGACAACCGATAAAAGAGTCGACTATTGCGGGCATGAAAGTAAATAGGCACCACAGGAACCTCGGCCTTACGAATCAGTTTAATGGCTGCTTCTTCCCATGGGCGGTCCACCACCAATTTGCCATCGCGATATGTGGACACTTCCCCTGCAGGAAAAATTCCCAATGGATGTCCCTCCTGTAAATGTTTGAGTGCATTCTTGAATCCCATAATACTGCTTTTGGCATCCTTATGGTTCTCAAAAGGATTTACGGGCATAATGTATGGTTTCAACGGTTCTATGCGGTGTAGCAAAAAGTTGGCTATGATCTTAAAGTCCTGACGTTCATTCAACATCAGTTTCAACAAAAGAACACCATCTATACCTCCCAAAGGATGATTACTGATGGTAATATATGGTCCTGTTTTGGGAAGTCGTTTTAAATCTTCCTCCGGAACTTCAAAATCAATTTCGTAATGTTCTAAAATGGCATCCAGAAATTCAGGTCCAGGGAGCTCCTTATTTCTGTTGTAAAATCGGTTTATGGTAGTAATCTTGGTAGCCACCATTAAAAGCCATCCAACAAAAGTGCCCAAAAAGCCATACTTGTCCAGATGAATCACCTTTGCTACCTCTTTCGCAGAAACCAGCCCCATGTATATTCGTATTGTTTAGGTAAACGTAAAGATAGAAAATTACGGGTATTGGGCTTGGTGTTCCAAAAAAGTGCGTCGTATCTGCTATTTTACCACTAGCTGGACCGTTTCCTTGCCGCGTTGCTCCACAAGTACGGACTTCCCGTTTTGAAGGGATTTTACGGCATTGTCATCAAAATGGCGAATGGTGTAAAGAGATACCTCTTCATGGCAGACCACTTTGAACTTTCTTTTCAACTCGTCCAACATGGATTGAAGCCCATTGAACTTATTGTCAAGACAGACTGAAAAGCTAATGGCAGAGTTCTGGATCAGGTCCACTTTTAATCGATGATCATGGAAAAGTTTAAATATTTCACTGATGTTGTCTTCCACAATGAAAGAAAAATCCAAGGAAGAGAGCTTTAGAAGAACTTGGTCTTTTTTAACAATGAAACACGGTACTTTGGGGACAATTCCAATGCCTTTCCCCACGGTTGTACCCTTGTCCTTAGGGCTCACAAAAGATTTTACGTGCAATGGAATTTCCTTGCGTTGTAGGGGCTGTAATGTTTTTGGGTGTATTACGGAAGCTCCATAAAAGGCCAATTCTATGGCTTCTCGATATGAGATTTGCTCCAATAGTTGGGTCTCTTTAAAATTTCTGGGGTCTGCATTCAATACGCCTGGCACATCTTTCCAAATGGTTACGGATTCTGCATTAAGGCAATAGGCCAAAATGGCGGCCGTGTAATCCGAACCCTCTCTACCCAAAGTAGTGGTAAAGTTATTGTCATCACTACCCAAAAATCCTTGGGTAATGTTCAATTTAGACATATCCACCCTTGCAGCCACTTCTTCTTGGGTGCGTTCCCAATTGATTTGGGCATCCCGATAATTGTTGTCGGTTTTAATCAAGGTACGAACATCCAACCATGTGCTGGCCAAGCCCACTTCATTAAGATATTCACTAACAATAGTGGTAGAGATCAATTCTCCATAGCCCACCACCTGATCATATACAAATGCATATTTTGGTGATTTGTTCCAAGTTAAAAAGCCTTTAACCTCTTCAAAAAGTAATTTGATCTTGGAATAAATTGGATGGGATGTGTTTTGGAACAATTCTGCTAAAATGCCATCATGATAGTCCATGACCTCCTGTAGCATTCCCGTTACTGCGTCTTTGTCCTTAAAATAGGCCTCAACGACCTTTTCCATGGCATTGGTGGTTTTTCCCATTGCCGATATCACCACCAAAGTATCTTTATGTCCCATTTGGTTAAGGACATTTACCACATTCTTGACCGCATCGGCATCTTTAACGGATGCTCCTCCAAATTTAAAAACTCTCATGCTTAATATAGTGTTGTTTGAAGGCTTAGTTTAACCCTTCCATATAATTTTTAATACCTTTTTCATCCAACTGTACCACATCCCAATCCCGTAGTACGTTGGCTCCTTTCTTTTCATAGAACTCAATGGCCGGGTCGTTCCAATCCAATACTTCCCAGCAAATCCGTTTCACACCAAGTTCATGGCCATATTGTACTACCTTATCCAACAAGGCGGTTCCCAAGCCACTTCCCCGCATCTTCTCGGCAACTATAAGATCTTCTAAATGAATAACAGGACCTTTCCAAGTGGAATACCTAGGGTAGACCAAGGCAATCCCCACAATCTCATCAGCAACTTCGGCCACAAAACAATGGAACAACTTGTTCTTCCCGAAACCGTCTTTTTCCAAGTCGGTTTGAGTAATCTCAACCGCATGGGGCTCTTTCTCAAAATCGGCAAGTTCCTGAACCAGCTTCAAGACTTGTCCCATATCTTCTTTCCGGGCGTTTCTAATCAAGTATTCCATTTGTTACAAATAAAACTCAAAGTTATAAATATCTAAAACTTAATCTGAACGAAATCGTTATAGTTTCACAAAATGCACGATATTTGTCCTCAAATAAAACAGCCTTTCATGTTTGATAAGCAACATCGCACCCTAGGTGAATTTATCATAGCCAATCAAGATTCTTTTCAATATTCCTCCGGTGAGCTCTCCAGATTGCTCAATGGCATCCGTTTGGCCGCGAAAGTGGTCAACCACGAAGTGAACAAAGCTGGTCTTGTAGACATCATCGGAGCCGCTGGTGAAACCAATGTCCAAGGTGAAAACCAACAAAAATTGGATGTGCTGGCCAATGAAAAGTTCATTCAGACCCTTAAAAACAGGGAGATTGTTTGCGGAATTGCTTCCGAGGAGGAGGACGATTTTATCAGTATCAACAGCTTTGACAAACAACACCAAAATAAATATGTAGTGCTCATTGATCCTTTGGATGGTTCATCCAATATTGATGTAAATGTTTCCGTAGGGACCATCTTTTCTGTATACCGAAGGATTACTCCGGTGGGAACACCCGTTACGCTTGAAGATTTTCTTCAGCCTGGAAAAAACCAGATTGCTGCAGGGTATATCATCTATGGCACTTCTACCATGTTGGTCTACACCACAGGAAACGGCGTCAATGGTTTTACGCTAAACCCGGCCTTGGGAACCTTTTATCTATCTCATCCCAACATGCAATATCCAGAAGATGGCAACATTTATTCCGTAAATGAAGGTAATTACATCCATTTTCCGCAGGGAGTCAAAGACTACATCAAATATTGTCAAAAAGAAGAGGGAGATAGGCCTTATACGTCAAGATATATTGGCTCTTTGGTCTCTGACTTTCATCGAAACATGATTAAGGGGGGCATCTACATGTACCCCAAGAGCAGTAAAGCCCACAAGGGAAAACTACGCTTATTGTATGAATGTAATCCTATGGCTTTTATAGCCGAACAGGCCAACGGCAAGGCCAGTGACGGATTTCAACGGGTCATGGACATACAGCCTACTGAACTCCACGAGCGAGTACCTTTTTTCTGCGGAAGTAAAAGAATGGTGGAAAAAGCAGAGGAATTTATGGCAAATGCCTAATTGTCCTTTTGCATGATCCTGTGGTAATCCTCAAAATCAATCCTACCCGTGAAAATGGCTATGGATTTATCTATGATCTGCGAAGCTATCTTTGGCGGAAATCCTAGGCCAATGGCATATTTTTCCACAATCTTTCGTTCAGAAGCATCAATCTCGTGGTCGGAAAAAATAATCTGAAAGAACTCGAACAACCTTTGGTAACGTTTCTCGCCACTATGAGGTGTTTCTATGGGATATTTGTTCTCCCTTTTCATCACTTCCTTATATTCTGCTTCGGTGATATTCAACTTAAAGGCAAATTTGTCCAAAATGGCCTTTTCCTCTGGATTGATTTCTCCGTCCACTGCCGCCAAAGTAGCCAAAGTGGCAAAGTGGGCCAGGTTTTTCCTGTGATCCCCGTGCTCGTATAAATCTAAAATGGGCATACTTGATTTTTTGTGGCACAAATATAAATCTTAAAGTAGAAAGGTTCATAAAAATGAGCCCAAAAGAAATTTGTAATTTTCATTCCTCCTTAAAATCCTAAATATATTCCACTGAAAGAGTCCCAACTTTTTCATATTGCCGAAAATTGGTTCAGCCAGCAGAACTGGAAACCCTTTCCCTTTCAAAAAGAAACATGGAAATCTTTTTTGATGGGAAAGCATGGTCTGTTAAACGCTCCAACAGGAAGTGGAAAAACCTATGCGCTTTGGTTTCCGATAGTACTCAACCACATTAAAAATAATCCCGATTATAAAATCAAACATAAGAAAGGGCTAAAAGCAATTTGGATCACCCCTCTCCGAGCCCTTTCCCAAGAGATAAAACAATCTGCGGAACGCATTACCGAAGATTTGGAAACCCAAATGACCGTGGGTATCCGAACCGGGGACACCTCTACCAAGGAACGGGCCAAGCAACGTACCGCTATGCCCGATTTGTTGATCACCACACCTGAAAGCTTACAATTGTTGTTGTCCTCAAAAGGATATGCCAAAATTTTCAAGGATTGTTCCGCCATTGTAGTGGACGAATGGCACGAACTGCTAGGTACCAAAAGAGGCGTTCAGATGGAGTTGGGGCTTTCCCGATTGAAAACCATCTGTAAAAACCTTCGCATTTGGGGTATCTCGGCCACCATTGGCAATCTGGAACAGGCCCGGGAAGTGCTGTTGGGCCCCACCTCCCCTGCCTTGGAAAACTCAGTTTTGGTGAAGGCCAACCTCAACAAAAAAATCACCGTAAAGAGCATCATCCCCAAACAAATGGAGACTTTTCCGTGGCGGGGCCATTTGGGACTGCATTTGTTGGATGAGGTTGTAC
>JAUICT010000073.1 GCA_030429325.1 Bacteroidia bacterium | reverse complement strand
GTCACAGCATATTGTGGTGTTCTGCCACCTAAGGTATCGGCAATGATGTTCAAGTTTTGTGGGCTTATATTTCTAGATGCAGACACATCGGTTACAATCACATCCCAAATGGAGGTAATCAATTCCTGAATTTGCAAACGGTTTTCCGGGCTCATGGTATTGGACAAAAAGGGTTCCACGGCACTCTTGTACTTGCCATGGCGTATCACCTCCATTTTTATCCCCGTTTTTTCCTGAAAATCCTTAAAGTAAAGCACCTCTGTGGATAGTCCCTTAAAGTCCAAGGCACCCACTGGATTTAGGTATATTTCATCGGCCACACTGGCCAAATAGTAATCTTTTTGCGTATAAAAATCCGAATGGGCCATAACAAACTTCCCAGACGATTTAAAGTCTAACAGGGCTTCCCGAATCTCTCGGGTCTGAGCCACCCCAGCCTGTAAAAAACTGGTGGTTAAACTTATTCCTTTAATATTGGAATCCTCCTTGGCTACCTTAATGGCATGGATAATCTCGTCCAATCCCATTTCTTCATCCCAAAGTCCTGCAAAAGGGCTTGTTTCGTCCTTTCCTGTGTAATCCATGATCGGTGTTGTAAATCGCAACTCCAAAATAGAGTCCGCTTTCACCACAACCCCTTCTTCCGCATTGCTTATAAGGGCAATAAAAATGAAAAACATCCCCATCACAATTCCAAACGCCACCAAACACCCCAAAATCGAGGCCAACAAGTTTCTCAAAAAGTTCATCCGCAAAAAATTAAATCCGCCCCCAAATATAACCATTGTTCCATTGTTTTGTTTACTTTGCCCTTTTGATTATGGGTCAATCTCAACACGTATATCTTTCACTGGGCAGTAATCTGGGCAATCGGTACGCAACGCTCCAAAAGGCGCTTTTTCGGATTCAACGTGAGGCAGGCGATATTTTGGCCATTTCTTCGGTTTATGAAAATCCGGCCGTGGGTTTTGAAGGCGATGATTTTCTGAACATTTGTGCTGCCTTGGTCACCCCGCTGTCCCCTTCAGAACTTTTGCAGGTGGTTTTACGGATTGAAAAGGATTTTGGCAGAGATCGTACGCAAAATATGGGCTACCAATCCCGTACCTTGGATGTTGATATCATCCTCTTTGGAAAGCAAATCATCAACACACCCGATTTGATTGTCCCCCACCCACAGATGCAGCATCGGAAATTTGTACTGAAACCCTTGGCCGATATTGCTCCACAGTTATATCATCCTGTACTCAACAAAGACATACGCAACTTGTTGCAGGAGTGTAGGGACAAAAGCAAATTGAAGAAGACCTCGTATAAGCTGTTTCGAAACAGGTCGGGACTTTTTTCACGATTGCAGTTTATTGCCATAGAAGGAAACATTGGGGCCGGCAAGACCACCCTTTCCAAAATGATTGCCGAAGATTTCAATGCCAAGTTGGTACTGGAACGTTTTGCGGACAACCCCTTCCTTCCGAAGTTTTATGAGGATCAATCGCGTTACGCCTTTCCTTTGGAAATGTCCTTTTTGGCAGACCGATACCAACAATTTACGGATGATACCTCCCAATTTGACCTGTTCAAGAATTTCATGGTCAGTGATTATGATATTTACAAGTCGTTGATCTTTGCCAAGATTACCCTGCAAGCAGACGAGTACAATCTATACCGAAAGGTTTTCACCTTTATGTACAAGGAGGTGAAAAAACCGGACATTTACCTATATCTCTATCAAAATACCGAACGCCTTTTGGACAACATTAAGAAAAGAGGTCGAGATTATGAGCAGAACATCGATCCTGGATATTTGGAAAAAATAAACCGGGGATATTTGGATTTTATGAAGACACTTCCGCATCAGAACAGTATGATTCTGGATTTGAGCGAGTTGGATTTTGTAAATAATCCGTCCGACTATGAAATTATTTTGGAACGGTTGGAAGACAACATTCTCGCACTATCCTTTTAGCAAAATTTTTAGAAAATGTTTGGATATAACGAATGGTTTTATTTTATTAGTTCCCGCTTAAAAAGCAACTAACTAACTCAAACTATATATTTCCGCCCTGATTTATTCAGGGCTTTTTTGTTTTATTGAGGCTCATTTTTGACCACAAGTCCCAAACTACCACACCCACACTTACCGAAATGTTCAACGAGTGTTTGGTCCCAAACTGGGGAATTTCCAAAACTGTATCGCAAGCCGTGACTACATCCTGGGAAACCCCTTTTATCTCGTTTCCAAAAATCAGTACCAGGGTTTCGTGGGGCTTGGATTCAAAATCATTGAGCATGGTGGCATTTTCGGCCTGTTCCACGGCAATGGTATGGAAACCCATGTGCTTCAGTTCCCCCACCAACTCCAACGTGTTTTTCCGATATTCCCAATCTACACTTTCGGTTGCCCCAAGTGCAGTTTTGCGAATATCCTTGTGTGGAGGGGTTGCCGTAATGCCACATAAATATATTTTTTGAATCCGGAACGCATCGGCTGTGCGGAACACCGAACCGATATTGTTCAGGCTTCTTATATTGTCCAACACCACAATGATCGGAGTCTTTTCCGCTTTTTTAAAAGCATCCACATCCAACCGTCCCAATTCACTGTTTTCCAGTTTCCTGTTCATTTTTTTAACCATTCCGTCCAAAATATCAACAAAAATTTTTGATGGATGATGAAAACGATATATTCGTTCCAACATCCTAAATGTGGTTGGTGTTTTGTTTGAAAAAATACCAAACCATGGTTTTTGTCATCTTGATTGCAGTCGAAAAATCGACAATAAACATCTCGACTGCGCTCGATGTAACAACGAGTTTTAAAATCAACCTTTACCCGAACAGGGCAAAAATAAAAGAATAATATCGCTTTGGCAGCCAAGAACAAATCAAAGAAGGTTACTCCTTTAATGCAACAGTACAACACCATCAAGGTAAAACATCCTGATGCGCTTTTGCTATTTCGTGTTGGGGATTTTTATGAAACCTTTGGGGAGGATGCTATTAAAGCCGCCAAGATTTTGGGGATAATCCTTACCCACAGGAACAATGGTGGCGACAAAACGGAGTTGGCCGGTTTTCCCCATCACTCGCTCAACACCTATCTTCCCAAATTGGTAAAGGCTGGGCAACGGGTGGCCATTTGCGACCAATTGGAAGACCCCAAGCAGACCAAAAGCATTGTTAAGCGTGGGGTAACCGAACTGGTAACCCCAGGGGTGGCCCTTAATGACGATATCCTTTCCGCGAAGAGCAACAATTTCTTGTGCGCCGTACATTTTGGCCGAAATAAAATGGGGATTTCCTTTTTGGATATTTCCACGGGTGAGTTTTTAACCTCGGAAGGCTCCATGGAACAAATGGACAAGCTCCTTCAAAATTTTGCCCCCAATGAGGTATTGGTCTCCAAAAGCCACAAAAAAGAGTTTATGGAGGTTTTTGGTAGCCAACTCCATTGTTTTTTTATGGAAGATTGGATTTTCCAAGAAGATTACGCCCATGAAAGCCTGAACAACCATTTTGGCACGCAAACTTTAAAGGGTTTTGGGATTGACCACCTCAATCTAGGAATCATTGCTTCAGGTGCGGTACTGCACTACCTTTCCGAAACCCAACATAGCCGTCTTCAACACATCAACAGGATTCAACGTATTGCGGAGGAGGAATATGTGTGGATGGACCGATTTACCATCCGGAATCTGGAATTGTACCATTCACCCCATCAAAATGCGGTGACACTATTGCATATTATAGACCGAACCCTATCTCCCATGGGCGGAAGATTGTTGAAACGTTGGTTGGCCCTACCACTTAAAAATTTAGATCGTATTCGCGAACGCCATGAGGTTGTGGCCCATTTGAAAGACAGCGAAGAATCCCTCGAAAAGATACAGCATTGGATCAAGCCCATGGGCGATTTGGAACGACTCATCTCCAAACTGGCCACGGGAAAAATCAATCCTAAGGAGGTAGTACAGCTTAAAAATTCCTTGGAAGCCTTGGTCCCCATCAAACAATTGGCCCAAGAAAGTCCCAATGCTTCCCTAAAGTCCATCGGGAAGCGATTGGATGCCTGCGAGGCCCTTCGTTCCAAAATCAAGGAAGTGCTCAATGAGGAAGCTCCGGTAAACCTCGCCAAAGGCCATACCATTGCCCAAGGGTACTCGGATGAGTTGGACGAATTACGCAGCTTGGCTTTTTCCGGCAAAGATTATCTGGACAAAATGTTGGAGCGAGAAACCAAGGAAACGGGTATTACTTCCCTCAAAATTGCCTCCAACAACGTTTTTGGTTACTATATTGAGGTTCGCAACACCCATAAAGACAAGGTCCCGGAAAGTTGGATCCGCAAACAGACCTTGGTGAATGCGGAACGCTACATCACAGAAGAGCTCAAAGAATACGAAGCCAAGATATTGGGGGCCGAAGAACGCATCCTTATCCTGGAACAGCAGTTGTTTGAACAACTCTTGATGTGGATGCAGGAATACATCGCCCCTGTCCAGCAAAATGCCCATCTGATTGCCCAATTGGATTGCCTATGTGGATTTGCCCAACTGGCCAAGGAGAATGGCTATGTAGAACCCATGGTTGATGAATCCACCGAACTCCACATCAAAGAGGGACGACATCCGGTCATTGAAAAACAATTGCCCTTGGGCGAGAGCTATGTCACCAACGACGTTCTCCTGAATCGGGAGGAACAACAGATTATCATGATCACCGGGCCGAACATGAGTGGTAAGTCGGCCATATTGCGACAAACGGCCCTGATTGTACTTTTGGCGCAAATGGGAAGCTTTGTTCCCGCTTCCGAGGCCAAGATTGGTCTTGTGGACAAAATTTTCACCCGTGTGGGGGCCAGCGACAACATTTCCATGGGTGAATCCACTTTTATGGTGGAAATGAACGAGACGGCTTCCATCCTCAACAATCTATCCGAGCGCAGTTTGGTGCTTTTGGATGAGATTGGCCGGGGCACGAGTACCTATGACGGTATTTCCATTGCTTGGGCCATATCGGAATACCTGCACGAGCATCCGGCGCGTGCCAAGACCCTTTTTGCCACCCATTACCACGAGCTCAACGAGATGACGGCTACTTTTTCCCGAATCAAAAATTACAATGTATCAGTAAAGGAGTTGAAGGACAATGTGCTTTTCCTTCGGAAATTGGTACCTGGGGGAAGCGAACATAGTTTTGGAATCCATGTGGCCAAGATGGCCGGCATGCCCCAACAGGTGATCCAAAAGGCCAATAAAATCCTTAAAAAGCTGGAAAAATCGCATTCCAGCGAGGAAATGACGGATAAACTCCAGATGGCCCAAAATGCCCACCTACCGGACGGGCAGGAAATGCAGTTGAGTTTCTTTAATTTGGACGACCCCTTGTTGGAGGAAATCAAGGAGGAAATCCTTCATTTGGACATAGATACGCTTACCCCGGTGGAGGCCTTGATGAAATTGAACGAGATCAAAAGACTGTTGGGCAAAAAGAAAACAGCATCCTCTTAAAAAAATTCTTTTTGTTTTCTAGAAAAACATTAAATTTGCACCTGCCTTTGCCGATAGGCAGGTCCGCACTGAAAAAAGTGCAGAGTTCTTTAAAATGCGAAAATAGCTCAGTTGGTAGAGCATCACCTTGCCAAGGTGGAGGTCGCGGGTTCGAATCCCGTTTTTCGCTCTAAAACGCTGCTTGCAGCGTTTTTTTGTTTCAAGTCCAGGCTCGAGTGGTGGAATTGGTAGACACGCCGGACTTAAAATCCTGTGGGCATTTTGCCCGTGCGGGTTCAAGTCCCGCCTCGAGTACAGAAATCCCTTCTAACTTATCGGTTACTAGGGATTTTTTTAATTTTAAAGTTTACATTTCCCCATACCTTCCCCATTTTCTTTATTTCCAACAGATTATATAATCTATAATATCCAATTAGTTGGTTAATTTAGATAATTCAACTTGTAGACACGCCGGACTTAAAATCTTTATTTGTTTAATTATTAGCTTTTATGGATTTTTATTTATCCTCTTTCCTGATTTTATATTCCTTTCACCGATTTAGTAAATAGATCTTTATACCCTTGTTGATTTTTCAATAGTTCTTTGAACCATTTGAATATGAATGGATGAGTAAGTACAGGGTATTTCCTTTTCGGGAATATTCTATACAACCATACCTTTAAAGGCTGCGCATTCGAAGTATTTACATTAGTTGGCCCATATAAAAGCAGAGGTCGCTCAGAATCAAAAAATGCTTAATCCTTATTCTGGAGCCATGAAGAGACAATCAAAATAAAACTTGTTTGTAAGAAAATATTTATTGATTTTTAGGCAGATAATTAAATCAAGCTTTGAAAACCATATTTCGAAACCTCGCAATTGCCACTCTTTGGGCTCTGTTCTTTTTTACATCAGCCAACTTATATTCACAAAACAAAAGCACTTGGGGAATAAACTTTGGAGCCACATATACTTCCCTTTGGGGAAATGAGTATGCAAGAGCCGTGAAATATGACATTGGCACCCTATTGGGGCTACACTATAGTTTTGAGATTACCCCTGGCATTATTTTAGCGGCCAATGTCAATTACGAACGTCGTACTATTGACGGCAAAGGAGTTTACTACAATTATCAGGGTCGCCCAATTGAAGAATATAGCTTTAAAGACAAGTACCATTACTTAAACTTACCTGTTCTTGTTAAGGTTCCTTTTGGTCAAAAAGAGCTTTGGTTTATGGATTTGGGACCATTTATTAATATTCTTTTGGATGATTCAATTCGAAGGGAGGGCATCAACTCATCCTTCAAAACATTGGATTATGGCATTACCGCAGGCTTGGGAAAGGAGTTTCCAACAAAAGGAAATTCAAGCTTTATACTCGAACTACAATCAGAGCTAGGACTAGCGAACACTATGGACCATGAAAGCTTCGATTCAAATGCGCAGACAAAGAGAACAAGTACTATGAAGCTTCTTTTTACTTGGGTTTTTAATTAAAATATAACAATCTATGAAGCATCTTTTGATCGGTCTAATCTTATTCTCCATCCTAATTTCCCCTTCAGTTCAGGCCCAAGATTCTGAACCTGTAGTCTCCAGCAACAGGTCGGTCATCTATTTTGTAAGGGCAAATTCCATGGGATCTTTGGTCAACTTTACTTATTTTGATGGGGAAAAGGCAATCGGAAAGTTCAACGGAAGGAAATATCTCAAATACGAATGTGAGCCTGGCCAGCATTTGTTTTGGGCCAGATCGGAAAACAGATCTTTTGTGGAGGCCAATTTGGAAGGCGGGAAAGCCTACATGATCGAAGCACTTCCCAGAATGGGGGGACTTAAAGCTACGGTAAAGCTTGTTCCCGTAGATGTCAAATCCCACAATATGAAGAAAATCAAAAAACTATTTTCAAAGAGAAGTGCGATTACATTTACCCAACAAGAACTTTTGGAACTACAAGAAGAAATGAATGAGGTGATTATCCGCGGTATGGAAAGATATAATAAAGGCAAGGAAAAAGGAGAGCGTATGGTTGAGCTAAAACCTGAGATGAGCATTGATATTTCCACAATCAATCCCAATTCCAAATGATATCGTAAAAATCCGATAGTAAATTGGATCTATACATCTTTAATTCTTGAAAAATATAAATAGATTGTTTATTGCTTACCTAATTTAAGTGATAGCACGAAAAATGCAAGAGCAAAAAACTCTGCAAACCTTTTACTTATAAGGTTTTTAACTTTATATAGCCTTCCCAAATCCATATCTCTACCAACAAAAAATGGCCAGTAAATACTGACCATTTTTCGAGCTAATTCAAATATGTATTTTTTGTCTTAATGGAAAGGCAATACAAAATTTGAAGTTTTATTGGCCACCAAGATCTCTGTTACGTTAATTGTTGTGGTTGCCTCTGCTGCTTCAGCATCATACGTAATGGCATCCAATTGAGTCTTGACAACGTCTATGAACGGAGGAATAAGTGCTACGGTTCCCAAGTCTCCTGCAGAAATATTCTCGTTCTGCAACACTTCATTCTCATCCACAATTAATTTAAGGCCCATGTCCACAAAACGTAGACCTTCCGCAATAAACACTTCCTGTCTTGTTCTGTACAACAACTCCAACCCGGCATCATCAGCAGTTAAGCCTGCTATTTCAGCCGCAGTCAAAGAAGTACCTGAAACAGAAGGAACATCTATCCTTCCGCTGTGTCTATTTAAAACAAGGCCTGATCTTCCGTTGACCACAACAATGGTTGAGTCC
>JAUICT010000072.1 GCA_030429325.1 Bacteroidia bacterium | reverse complement strand
GCATCATTGCCCACCAAAAGACCAAAAAGCTGTACCGGAACCCGCCCAACTACTATACGGCCAGCCTTTTTGGCGAGGTGAACGAACTGTCCATAAAATTGCTGAAATCGTACTCGCAAATCGATAAATCGGTGTTGGTGTACCCCGATGAGTTCAAGGTCTCTGCCACTTCGGGATTGAAGGTAGAGGTGACCCATTCCTTTTTTAAAGGAAGCCATTACCTCAACGAGGGGCAGGTGGAAGATGGGCCCATGCTCTATTTCAACACGCCAAAAAAACTGAAGGTGGGCGATACCGTTTTCCTTAATGTATCTTTGGGGACCATAAACAGGCGTCTCCAAGGTGGACAAAAAACAAATCCATAGCGAACTACAGTTTAAGGCCGTCCGAAGCAGCGGCGCGGGCGGGCAGCACGTGAACAAGGTTTCCACTAAAGTGGAACTGGCCTTTGATGTGGCCGCATCCCAAGGATTGTCCGCTTTGGAAAAGGAACGCCTGCTCCTGAAACTGAAATCCAGGCTTACCAAGGACGGGGTCTTACAATTGAACTGCGACGAGTCCCGAAGCCAGCACAAGAACCGGGACCTTGTGGTGAAGCGCTTTTTTGATCTGCTGAAAAATGCCTTGACCGTTCCCAAAAAACGAAAACCCACCAAGCCCACCCGATCTTCCGTGGAAAAACGGTTGAAATCCAAAAAACAGGCAGCGGAAAAGAAGTCCCAACGCAAAAAACCGGGGTTGGAGTAGCTAGTCTTCCTTTTCCAAAGTAGAAATGAGTTCCCGCATCTGGTCCAAAAACCCGGCTTCCTCAAAGGGGATAAGTTGGGCGGTGAGCTCCAGAACTTTCTTGATGTGCACCTGAGGTTCCTTGATCTGCGTATGCTCCCCCACATGGGGATTGTCCAGCGCCAAAATGCAGACATTGATCAAAGATTCCATATGGAACAACAGGTCCTGATAGCCTTTAATATACAAGTGCTCCACCTCAAAACCCGATTTGTAGGGCCGCAACGATCTAAAATGTTCCTCGGCCAAAATTTTAACGCCCTTTAAAAAGGCGGTCTGGTTGTTTTCCATGGTTAAAGATTTGAGTTGCTATCAAATGTAACCAAAACTATTCTTTTTGCGGACTATCGTCCGCATTTTTTTATAAAAGAACCTATTCCTTTGTTTTGAGATGGAAATAAATCAGGCCATTTGTAATTATATTACCAAGGAATGGATTGCCAAAGCAAAATCAAAAAGAGCTTTTGCATTGGACCATGATATTGATGAAAAAATTGTTCGGAAAATTTCGCAAAAGCAAGGATATAACATCCCACTAAAGACACTTCATAGAATTTGCGAGGCAAGAGGAGTAAAGCTATCTCAACTTTTCAAGTCAATTGATTCATAATATCTTGATTAAGAAACAATTTAACTATCTAAAGTCCGTTTGCTATTTTAACGTTGTTTTATGTCTATTTGGCACAGAAATAGCGTATTATATATTGTAAATAATGTATTTTTGCGCTCGCTTAAATGTAATATTCGTTATATTTAGGCGACTAACTAAATGAAAAACTTGATCACAATGGCAAAACCTATTAAAGAAACTCCTTTTCTTTATGGTGAAGACGCTAGAAATTTTGTAAAAGAAAACGCCAACATAGAAAAGGTGTCAGAAGAAGAAAAAGAAGAGATAAATCATAGCTATGAGCTTCTAAAGGGCATAGCTAAATTTAAGATTTAAATTTTGGAATTAATCAGGCTTAACCCTGAGGTAGAGATAAAGCCGTTCGACTGTGGTGATACAGATTTGAACGGCTTTTTGTTTGATGATGCAAAAAACTATGGAACGTCGCTGTTGGCAGTAACCTATCTCATTCAAGACGAAAAAAATACAATAGCGTATTTTGCATATCAAAATGACAAAATAAGCCACACAGATATTGGTGGTGGCAATTTTAAAAAGTTCATACAGAGAGTTGGTAGTTTACTCCCAAAAGAAAAAGGGGAATTCAAAAGCTATCCCGCTGTAAAAATTGGAAGACTTGGGGTCAACAATAGCTATAAGGGAAAAGGTATGGGCAAAAATATAATTCAGTTTACAATCAAGTACTTCACAAAGAACAATAAAACTGGTTGTAAATTCATAACAGTGGACGCTTACAGAGAATCATTAAAGTTTTACGAAAAAATGGGCTTCAAGTATCTCTCTAGCTCAGACAAGAAATCGGACACTAGGTTAATGTATTTTAATTTAGAAGCTATTTAATCGCTAAGTCGTCATTATAGACAACTTTACACCCTCAACTTATTGATGTATTGGAAGTATTCACTCCACCTCCAAAATGGTATGGGTGTTTCCATTAAAGTCAAAGGTCTGGCCCGCCTCTTTTCCCATGAGCAATTGCGCAATGGGGGATCCCGCCGATATACAATAGACCGTCTGGCCCTCCCATGGGGCGGCCCCGCAGGAAATGGCCAAAAAATACTGGGCCGTGCCGGTCTTTACCCAGCTTCCCAAACGTATTTTGCCCTGTGCATTTTCAGCATTGATCTTTTGGAGTACTTCCTTGAGCCGGTCAAGTTCAACCAATTGCTGGGCCAGTTTTTCCTGTTCCAGCTGCACCATGGCCCGCCCGGTCTCGTGCTTGTCCCCGGCGCTGCTCTTGGTTTCGGAATTCAAGGATTCCTGTAGTGCCGCGGCACTTTTTTTCAGGCGCTCCGTTCGGGTGTCCACATAGTCCCAACAGAATTTTAATAGCTGTTCTTTCTTCTGCATTTTCACTTGTGGTTTAGGCAAACGTCAATCTAAAAACGGTCTCTTGGTCGGGTACTGAGTGTACTTGTATGCCCCCACCGTGCAGTTGCATCACCCGTTTGCTCAGGCTCAGGCCAATCCCCGTTCCCTCACTCTTGGTGGTGAAGAAGGGTACAAAGATCTCTTCCAGCACTTCGGGTTGAATGCCCGGGCCGTTGTCCCTTACCTCGATATATTTTTTCCCGTTGCGGTCCATTCCGGCCACCATCTGTACCTTTCCGTTTTTGGTATCCCCCACGGACTGAAGTGCGTTCTTGCCCAGATTGATCAATACCTGAACAATCTGTTTTTCATCTATGAACAGCTCCAAATCCTCCGGGTCGCACAGCACCTGAAAATCGGTTTCGCCCTCATGCAACCGCGCGGACATGAGCACATCGATCTTGCCCAAAAGGGCCTTCCCCTGCACAATGGTCCTGTTGGGTTCCGGCACGTGCAAAAGGCTTCGGTAAGATTGTACAAAGTCCATAAGGTTGCCCCCCTGTTCCTTGATCACCTCCAACCCTTTCAGGGTGTTCTTGATCTGATGCTCTTCCAACTCCTCCATGGGAGTGATCTTTCCGTTGTTCCGATAGTATTTGATAATGGAATCTGAAATGGAGGCGATGGGGGTAATGGTGTTCATGATCTCATGCGTCAACACCCGGATGAGGCGCACCCATGATTCGGTCTCCTTTTCATCCAGTTCTTTGTGGATGTCCTGTATCACCACCAGCAAGAGCGACTTCCCATCCAAGGTAAAAGGGGTAGACTTAATGGCCAGATGGGTCTGTTCCCGCTCATTGGTGAGTTGAAACTGTTTGCGCTCAAAAGGTTCAAAGGTTTCAAAAATTTTGAACAGGTTTTCATCCACTTGGGCCAATTGTTTAATATGGTTCAGCGGGGAATAGTCCAACAACTTTTCCATGGTGGGGTTGGAAAACAGGATATGGCCCTTCTCATTATAGGTCATGATGCCAATACTGGCCTGTTTCAGGATTTCCTGATAGTACTGTTCCCTGATCTGCAATTGCAGATGCACTTCCTGAATCAATCCATTGACCCGGTTGAGGCTTTGGTTGAGCTCTTTGAAGGATTTGATGGCCACCCGTTCGGGAAAGCGAAGGGTAAAATCCTCATTGCGGATGGCATCGAAAAAATAGGCAATCTTACGGTTGGTCCTGTTGATGAATATGATCAATGCATACACTTGGGACACCAAAAAAATCACCGAAAATGCCAAGGTGAAATACCACATTTTAGAGATTGCAAAAGCAAGGGCCAAGGCCGTGAGCGTAATCAAGATCACCCGAACAATCAACTGGATATAAAAATGTCGACTGGCCATTATTCGTGCTTTTTCTTCAATTTATTGTAGAGGGTCTGTCTGGAAATGCCCAATTGTTCCGCCGCGGCGCTGTAATTGCCATCGTGCTGGTCCAAGGCCCGTAAGATCATCTGCTGTTCCATCTCGTTCAGCGTCAACGGTTGATGGTCCAAAGACTGCATGGGTTTGGCGTGCAGCAGAAAATCGGTGGGCTTGAGCACATTTCCGTCCGAAAGGATCACGGCCCGCTCCATGGTGTGCTGCAGCTCCCTAACATTGCCCGGCCATTGGTATTCCATTAATTTTTCTTGGGCCACATTGTTGATGCGTAGCCCCGGTTTATCATATTTATGGGCAAATTTTTTCAAGAAAAAGTCGGCCAGCACCAAAACATCCCCTTCGCGCTCACGCAAGGGAGGCACTTCAATATGGATGGTGTTGATGCGATAGAGCAAATCCTCCCGAAACAGTCCATCCGCTACCATTTGTTCCAGATTGCAATTGGTGGCACAGACCAAACGAATATCCACCTGACTGGAGGTGTTGGACCCCACCCGGACCACCGCCCTATTTTGGATGGAAGAGAGCAACTTGGCCTGCATCTGCAAAGAAAGGTTCCCGATTTCGTCCAGAAACAAAGTGCCTTGGTGGGCGGCCTCGAATTTTCCCGCCCGATCTTCCTTGGCATCGGTGAAGGATCCTTTTACATGCCCAAACAGTTCACTTTCAAAAAGGTTCTCGGCAATGGACCCCATGTCCACCCCAATGAACACCTCATTTTTTCTTGCAGATAATCGGTGCAATTCCCGGGCGATGAGTTCTTTCCCTGTTCCATTTTCGCCGGTGATGAGCACATTGACATCGGTCTTGGCCACTTTGGCGACCAAGTTCAAAACCGAGGAGAGCGCCTTGGATTGGCCAATGATAAAGTTCTTGTCCTCATTGATGACCTGTTTTAGGTTGCTTTCCTTTTTCTTCAGGTTGTGGATCTCTTGTTTGGATTTCCGCAACTCATAGGCCGATCGCACCGTGGTCATGAGCCGTTCATTGTTCCACGGTTTCAGGACAAAATCGGATGCGCCCTGCTTTAAGGCCTTTACCGCCAAATCCACCGCGCCGTAGGCCGTCATCATGATCACAGAGGTGTTGGGAGATTTCTTTTTGATCTCGTTGAGCCAAAACAATCCTTCGTTCCCTGTGTTCACCCCAGCGGAAAAGTTCATGTCCAACAGCACAATGTCCATTTCCTCCATATTGGGAAAGGAAGAAATCTGGTTGGGATTGAACAAGGTCTGAACGCTTTTGTATTCAAACTGGAGTAAAATCTCCAAAGCGCTCAATACGCTCTTATTGTCATCTACCACTAAAATCTTGGCATCGGTCATAACTCCTATAATTCCTTTTTCAATTCTAAAACTACGAATTGGCACAATGCAAGCCATCGATGTGTAAAATAATTTGACATTTTTTGTATAAATATTTTACACCTATGCTTAACTTTCCTTTTAAAAATTATTTTAACATTCTGATAATTAGATAATTATGTTTTTGGCACAAGAATGGACATAGTTTTGGCACAGGAATACATTATGAACCTTAGAACATACATTACCGGCCTTTTATTTTTCGTTGCAATCTCAGGGTTTTCACAAGAGACCTGGACCTTGGATGAATGTGTGGCCTACGCCATTGAGCACAACCTTCAGGTAAAGAACACCAACTATAACCGCGACTCGAGCAAAGAGACCTATCGCCAGTCCATCCGTGATTTGTTGCCCTCTGTGAGCGGCTATACGGATTATAGGATTCGCTATGGTAGATCGGCCGACCCGAATACCAACGATTATGTGAACACGGAGTTCTTTAGCAACAACTACTCCCTAAATGCCAATATGGGGCTATTTCAGGGGTTTCAAAAATTGAACTCGATAAAAGCCTCAAAATTCATTTTGAAGGCGACCCAGGAAGATGTGTTGCAAGAGAAATTCCTCTTGGCCTTCAGGGTGATGAGCGCTTTTTACGATATTAAGTTTTATGAAGGGCTTGTCGCCAATTCCTTGGAGCAACAGGAAATCTCCCAAGCCAATTACGACCTTGTTGCAAAGCAAGTGGAACTGGGTATCATGGCAGGTGCCGACCTCTACGAGGCCGAATCCAATCTGTTGGGCGATAAATTATTGGTGACCCAAAACAGAAACTTGCTCACCAATGCCAAGTTGGTCCTGCTACAAGAAATGAACCTCAACGAAGTAACGGATATTACCCTACAGGAAACTTTGGAACCCCTTCCCAATGAAATTGAAAGCGCTCCCTTGGATTCCTTATATGCAACTGCCCGAGGATTTGTGCCCTTGGTAAAATCACAGGAATACCGGGTAAGTGCCGCCAAAAAACAACTGCAGGCCACAAGGGGAACACTTTATCCTTCCCTTTCCTTGGTCGCCGGGTACGGGACCAGTTATTTTGAGACCAATGTGGATGAGAATGGCAACATCATTCCGTTTAAGACCCAGTTCAATGACAACACCTCCAAGTTTGTTGGCGCAGAACTGAGTATTCCCATCAGTAATGGATGGTCCAACCATTCCCGGGTAAAACAGCAAAAAATAGCCTATTTGCAGGCACAGAACAATCTTAAGATCCAAGAGCAGGAACTCTTTCAGTTGTTGCAACAGCTCGTACAGACCAATCAGGCATTGATCGCAGAATACGAACAAAGCAACCAAAAGGTGGAGGCCCAACAATTGGCGTTCACCATTGCCCAAAAACGCTACGAAAAAGGACTCATCAATGCCTTGGACCTTTTTCAGGCCAAGAATTTGTATGGTGTGGCACAAAATGAAAACTTACAGGTAGGTCTCCGGTTGAGAGTGAACAAGAGCACCATAGATTTTTATAGTGGCCTACCCATTTTTAATATCAACTAATCAGAACCATGGATATACAATTAGAGAAAAAGAAAGGACTTAAACCCAAACATTACGGCTACATAGCCTTGGGCGTACTTTTATTGTTCGTGGGATGGAAGCTGCTTTTTGCCAGTTCCGTTTCCACCTTCAGGACCGAAAAGGAGCGCCTTTCCATAGCACAGGTCACCGCCGGCAAGTTTGATGATTATATTACCATCAACGGCACCGTGGCCCCAATAGCCACCATCTATATGGATGCCTATGAAGGCGGAAGGGTTTCGGAAAAATTGATTGAGGAAGGTTCCATGGTGAAAAAGGGTGACATCATTCTCAAGCTCGAAAACATGGGTCTCTACGAACAAATCTTGGCCAGCGAGAGTAACTTGGCCCTCAAGCAGAACGACCTTAGGTCCACCAAGCTTACGTTCGATTCAAGACAGGTGGAGGGAAGACGAAACTTGGCCACGGCCGAGTATGACCTTCAACGCCTAAAGCGAAATTACGAACAGAACGAAGAGCTGTTCAAGGACGAACTGATTTCCAAAGAAGCCTACCTTCTTTCCAAGGAGAATTATGAGCTCGCCAAAAAACAATACGAAATTGTAAAACTGCAGACCGAGCAGGATGATGAGTTGAGGGAAACTTCCTTGACCGGCTTGGATGCCGATTTGGCCCGGATGCACAAGACCCTTTCCATGGTCTATGAGCGCTTGGATCACCTCAACGTACGCGCCCCTGCCGATGGCCAACTTGGGTTTTTGGATGCCGAAATTGGACAGAACATCGCCCAAGGGGAACGCATTGGGCAAATCAACGTACTCACCGATTTTAAAATCGAGGCCGAGATTGACGAGCACTATATTGATCGGGTAAAACGGGACCTGTCCGCAACCTTGGAGCGCAATGAAAAGGAGTATGGCCTACGACTTCGCAAGGTGTATCCCGAAGTTCGGAACGGCCGCTTTAAGGTAGATTTGGTGTTTACCGATGAAAAGCCCGAGACCATACGTGCCGGACAGAGCTACAACATTCGTCTACAGTTGGGCGAATCCAACGAAGCCCTTTTGTTGCCCAAAGGTGGGTTCTTCCAAAGTACTGGGGGCCAGTGGGTCTTCGTGGTGAACCCTGATGGCGGCGAAGCCTTGAAACGCAATGTACGTCTGGGCAAACAAAATTCAAGATACTACGAGGTCCTTGAAGGCCTACAACCTGGAGAGGAAGTAATCACCAGTAACTATGACAGTTTT
>JAUICT010000071.1 GCA_030429325.1 Bacteroidia bacterium | reverse complement strand
ATCTTCCATGGGGTACGAAATGACAATTGGTCTGGGTAAAACCGAAGCATTGGATTCCATCCGCATTGTTTGGCCCGATGAGAAAACCCAAAAACTGGAAAATGTAAAAGCCAACCAAGTATTGGTATTACATTATGAAGACGCCACCCAAACCTATACAATCCCAAAAGAAAAAATCCAAAATTCCTTCCTGAAAGAGTTGGATGCAACAGCCATGGAATCGCACATGGAAGATAGCTATAACGATTTTGACTATGAGGGGCTTATCTATCAAAAACTGTCCCAAGAAGGCCCTTCCTTGGCCGTGGCCGATATTGATGGTGATGGCAACGAAGATTTTTTCATAGGAGGTGCACGTGGCCAATCTGGGACCATATATCTACATACTGGAAGTGGAAAAGTCAAGCAAAAAACATCAAAAGCCCTTGAAGATGACAGGGATTTTGAAGATGTAGCCGCCGCTTTCTTTGATGCCGATGGGGATAACGACCTTGATCTCCTTGTAGGTTCCGGGGGCAACAATGTAGGCTTACAACGAAGCTACAGACCGCGTTTGTACCTTAATGATGGTAACGGAAATTTCACAAAATCGGACAACGAATTACCATCAACATTTAAAAATATTTCCACAATTTCCCCCTATGATTTTGATAACGACGGCGACATGGATGTCTTTATCGGATCACGAAGCGTGGTAGGGGTCTATGGCCTTTCCCCAGATCATTTATTCTTGGAAAATATGGGGGATGGCACTTTTACCAATGTCACCGAACGCTTAGCATATGACCTTAAGGATGCTGGCATGGTCACCGACTCCAAATGGGTTGATATGGATGGGGATGGAAAGGATGATCTTATCATAACTGCCGAGTGGGATACGCCAAAAATATATAAGAACACAGGGCGTAGGCTCACCAAGATGTCCTCTTCCTTGGACAGTCTTTATGGATGGTGGAATACCGTGGAAACCGCAGATTTGGATGGAGATGGTGACCAAGACCTTATTTTGGGCAATCAAGGTTTGAACCTGCATTACACACCTTCCCATGAGCACCCTATGAAAATGTGGATCAATGATTACGACAACAATGGCACCATTGAGCAAGTAGTGACCTTGGCACAAAATGGAGGTGATTACCCCATACACCAAAAAAGAGAACTTACGGAACAATTGCCGCCGCTTAAAAAGCAAAATTTAAAAGCATCGGATTATGCCCATCGTACCATACATCAAATATTCCCGAAAGAAGTGTTGGACAAATCCATTGTAAAGAAAGTGGAAACTTCAGCCTCGGTAATTGCCATTAATAACGGTGGTGGAAAATTCACCATACAGAATCTACCACCAAGGGTACAGTTATCGTGTGTTTGCGATATCACTTGTGCCGATGTGAACAATGATGGTAATCTAGACCTTATCATGGCAGGTAATAATTATGATTTCAAACCCCAATTTTCAAGACTGGATGCCGGCTATGGCAACCTATTGCTGGGTGATGGCAAATTGGGTTTCCAATGGCAAGATTATGAAATAAGCGGCTTTACAATTAAGGATGAAGTAAAATACCTGAAACAATTCAGGGACAAGACCGGAAAAACCTTTGTCATAGCGGCAATCAACAATAGCAAACCCAAGATTTTTGCCATCAATGAATAAACTGTTGGTCATACTATTGGTTCCTATTTTTTTGGTAGGATGTAAGAAAGGTGGGGACCTTTTTGAGAATCCCGATCCCAACAAGACCGGGATTACCTTTACCAACACGCTCACCGCCTCGGACGACCTCAGTATCTTGGACTATCTGTACTTTTACAATGGTGGGGGTGTTTCCATTGGAGACATCAACAATGATGGCCTACCAGATATTTTCTTTACCGGCAACCAGGTCAAAAATAAACTGTACCTGAACAAGGGACATCTAAAGTTTGAGGATATTTCCAGTTCTGCCGGTATTGAAGGAAACAGCAGTTGGAATACCGGGGTTACCATGGCCGATGTAAACGGTGATGGCTTTTTGGACATTTATGTCTGCGCCGTGGTCGGCATCAACGGATTTAATGGGTTCAACGAGCTGTACATCAATAATGGTGACAATACCTTTACCGAAAGTGCCGCCCAATATGGTTTGGACTTTGATTCATACAGCTCAAATGCTTCGTTTTTCGATTATGACCTGGATGGAGACCTGGACCTTTACCTTCTTAACCATGCCGTACATACCCAAAATTCCTTTGGCCGGTTCGACCTACGGTTTGAACGCCGATATGAAACGGGTGACAAACTTCTCCGAAACGACAATGGAAAATTTGTGGATGTCAGTGAAGAAGCAGGAATTTACGGCGGTGTGAATGGATACGGTCTTGGTCTGGCCATTGCCGATTTTAATCAAGATGGCTATCCGGATATCTACGTGGGCAACGATTTTCATGAAGACGATTACTATTATTTGAACAACGGCGATGGTACATTTACCGAAAGCCTTAAAAAATATTTTGGCCACACCAGTAGGTTTTCCATGGGGAACGATGTGGCGGATATCAATAATGATGGAAGACCCGATTTTCTGTCACTGGACATGCTACCAGAAGATGAGGTAGCCTTAAAATCATCTGAAGGTGATGATAACATTCAGACTCAGAAACTACGGATAGACCGTTATGGATACCACTATCAATTTACCCGAAACATGCTCTATGTAAACCAGCCGGACGGCAATTACATGGAGACCGCTTTAATGAGTGGTATTGCTGCCACGGATTGGAGTTGGAGCGCTCTTTTTGGCGACTATGATCAGGATGGCATGCAAGATATTTTTATTTCGAATGGGATTCCAAAAAGACCAAACAATCTGGACTTCATCAATTTTGTTTCCAATGATCAAATCCAGAAAAAACTGGACAACACAAAATTAGTGGACCAAGAAGCACTGAATCTTATGCCTTCGGGGAATGTGCACAATTATATTTTTAAAGGCAGTGAAGACCTTATGTTTCAGGACATGTCCAACAAATGGATAGCCAATGACACCCTCATTTCGGGAGCTACGGCCATGGGAGATTTGGATAATGATGGAGATTTGGATTTGGTCACCAGCAACATCAACCATCCCGCCTCATTGTACATCAACGAGGCATCCAACAAAGGTAATTACCTAAAAATCAAGTTCAAGTTTACCAATAAAAACACCTTTGGAATCGGCACCAAGGTATTCTCTTATCAAAATGGAGGGCTTCAGTTCAAGGAATTATTCCCTACAAGAGGTTTTCAGGCCTCTTCGGAGCCCATAATCCATTTTGGGTATGGGAATATCCAACAGGTAGACTCCATCAAAATCATTTGGCCCAATAAAACCTTTCAAGTGATTAAAAACGTGTCCGTAAACCAAACCTTGACCGTACAACCGGAAAATACAAAGCCTTTCGATTACAAGAGTCTGCACAAAAAAGAGAGACCCCTTTTCAGCCCTGTTCCCAATAACTTAGGTTTTGATTTCACCCATGTTGAGGACAACTATACCGACTTTAACCGCGAAAAGCTGATTCCATATCAAGTTTCGGACAGAGGCCCTGCATTTGCCGTGGGCGATATAAATAGTGATGGCAAGGAGGATCTTTTTTTGGGAGGTTCCAAATTCATCCCTTCGCAAATCTACCTCCAACAGGATTCCTCTTTTGTGGCTAGCAGGTTTGATGCTATTTCCAAAGATTCCATTAAGGAAACCATATCTGCGGTCATTGCCGATTTCAACAACGATCAAAAGAACGATCTTTTCACTTCTTCGGGAGGTGGGGACTTTTTTGGCAAATCTGAAGCACTTTTAGATACCTATCTCATACAGACCGATTCCACTTTTTCTACTGCGGAGCTGCCCAAGTTCTACCAAAACTCATCGGTAGTGCGCCCCTTTGACTTTGATGGGGATGGAGATTTAGATGTATTTCTGGGCGGGCACACCATTACTTCAAAATTTGGAGCACCAGCCACATCCCATCTTTTGGAGAATGATCATGGAATGTTCAAAATCTTTAAGGGTTTCACTGTTAAGGGAATGGTCACTGACGCAGTCTGGAACGATTTTGATGGCGATGGCCACACAGACCTTATTGTGGTGGGGGAATGGATGGCCCCCAGATTCTTAAAATACCAAAACGGTTCTTTTGTTGAATCCAATCCGTTGGATGTAAAAGGACTATGGCAGAGTATTAAGCCCTTTGATATTGATGGTGATGGCGACACGGACTACCTACTCGGAAATTGGGGAACCAATTCCAAGTTCAAGGCTTCCAAAAAATATCCGCTAAAACTGTTTTTCAATGATTTTGATGGAAACGGACAAACCGAAACCATTACGGCATTGGAAAAAAACGGAAACTATTATCCATTGGAATCCTTGGACGGACTTGCCTCGCAAATGGTCTTTTTAAAAAAGAAGTATACCACCTACAGGGATTTTGCTGGCAAAACCATGGAAGAATTGTTTGGAAAGGAACTATTAGAAAATTCAACACTATTGGAAGTGAACATACTGGAGTCAGGTTTTTTGCGCAACGATAATGGAAACTTCACCTTTGTTCCATTCGGGAACAAATTGCAAGTAGCTCCCTTGATGGCCTTTGCCATAGAAGATTTTGATGGTGATGGACAACCCGAAGTATTGGTGGGGGGCAACTTTTTTGGTATAAAACCGTACCACGGTCGTTTGGATTCTTTTCCGGGGGCATTGCTCAACAATGAAAATGACATAATTTTAGGAAATGAACTGGGGCTTGACTTTACCCAAAAATCCATACGGCAGATGAAGACCATCGCCTTGAACGGAAAAAACTATCTGCTTGTTATTTTCAATAATGACAAAGCACAAGTCTATGAAATCAACAATTAATAAGGACCCATGAAAGAAAGATTAAATCTACTGGCCATAGCGCTACTGGTTTTTACCTCCTGTCAAAAAGAACAAGGACAAATCATAATAACCCCTGAGGAGTATCATAAATCTGTGGACAAGGTAATCGAGGTAATGATCCACGATATCTTTTCGCCACCAGTTGCGAGCAGAATTTTTGCCTATCCCAATATTGCTGCCTATGAAATCATTGCCAAGAAGGATAATCGCTATAAATCCCTAGCAGGCCAAGTACATGAGCTAACACCCATCCCCGAGCCCAAGGAAGGGGACAGCATCAATTTTGAGTTGGCAGCCTTGGTCGCCCATATAGATTTGAACAAAAAACTGATTTTCTCCGAAGACCGTATTGAAAGCTTTAGGGATAGCCTCTATGCCATTTGGGCCAATAAAAATGAACCGGTGTTCAATGCTTCCAAAGCCTATGGTTTGGAGGTCGCCAATCACATTGCAGCTTGGATGGACAAGGACAATTACAAGCAGACCCGAACCATGCCCAAATTTTCAGTAAACTCCGAAGATCCATCCCGTTGGCAGCCTACCCCACCGGCCTATATGAACGGTTTGGAGCCCCATTGGAGCAAAATACGTCCGTTTGCCATTGACTCTGCCGAACAATTCAAACCTGCCCCACCACCAGAGTTTTCCATGGAAGAAGGTTCAGATTTTTACAAAGAAGTTAAAGAAGTATATGAGATCGGTAAGGATATTAGTACCCGTGGGGATGAATCAGAAGAGGTGGCCATTGCCAAATTCTGGGATTGTAATCCCTATGTTTCCGTAACCCGTGGACATTTAATGTTCGCCACCAAAAAGATAACTCCCGGTGCCCACTGGATCGGTATTACCAAGATTGCGTGTAGAAAAGATAATGCCGATATGGCCAAGACCATTTATGCCTATACCAAGACATCCATTGCCATTGCGGATGCCTTTATAAGTTGTTGGGACGAAAAGTACAGAAGCAATCTCATTCGCCCGGAAACCTTGATCAATGAACATTTTGATGATAGTTGGGAGCCCATCTTGCAAACCCCTCCATTCCCTGAATATACCAGTGGCCATAGTGTGGTATCTGGAGCCGCATCTACGGCACTTACCGATGTTTTTGGAGATAATTTTGCCTTTGATGACGATACTGAAATCCCGTTTGGTTTACCCGTTCGCTCCTTTAAGTCATTTAAAGAAGCGGCAGATGAGGCCGCGATAAGTAGAATGTATGGTGGAATCCATTATCGTGCCGCCGTGGAAGTAGGTGTTACCCAAGGACGTGATTTGGGTGATTTCGTTGTGAAAAAACTCGATATGACAAAAGGCTGATTTCCTATCTTTATGCTTTATTATGAAGAAAGTTTACATAGCTTCCCTTGTTCTTATATTTCTTTTACTGTTCTGGTACCTGTTCCTAAAACCACAAGATTATCAGGTGAGTTTTAAGGCCAAGGCAATTCCCGGGACGATTTATGAAACCGTAAAGGCATGGAACAAGACTTTGGATAGCCCAACCCCCATAGACTACGAAAGTCTGACCCATTTTAAGCAAACCATTAAAGCAAGCGACTCAGTTCTTTTTTACGAATGGGACATTACCCCAATACATGATTCTTTGAGTCGTGTAAAAGTGAACATAAAGGATGCTGACCACTCCTTGGTGAACAAAATAAAAATTCCTTTTTCTGATACTGATTTTGAAAAAGGTTCCCGAAAGACACTTTTGGATTTTAACGAGTTTTTGAACGAACACCTCAATAACATCAAGGTGACCATATTGGGAGAAGATGAGCTTTTTTCTACCTTTTGTGCCTGTGTTTCTTTAGAGACACCCCAAGCGGAAAAGGCATCTGGCATGATGGCCAATTATTCGTTTTTAAGCTCAATTTTGGTCGAAAATGAGGTGCAGGTAAATGGCCCTCCCTTTATTGAAGTCGTGGATTGGAACCTGGAAGCAGACCACCTTTCCTATAACTTTTGCTATCCCATAATACGTTCTGAAAAGCTCCCCAATCACCCCAACATCCATTACAAGCGCATTTTTGCCAAAAGGGCTTTAAAAGCTGTGTACAATGGCAATTATGTTTCTTCGGATAGGGCATGGTACGCCTTATTGGAGTATGCCAAAAAGAACAATGTCCCCGTTGAGGAAAAACCCGTTGAGGTTTTCTTCAACAACCCGAACATGGGAGGAAACGAACTCTTGTGGAAAACTGAGGTATATATGCCCTTAAAGGAATCTGAATGAGCAGGATTTCCATCCTATTGGTTCTTTTTTTTGTACAGGGCTGTGCCCAAAAAACCTATTACGGCCAATTGGAAACGCTTGGCAAGTTTCCATCAAAACTTTCTGAAGTTTCTGGGTTGGAAATAGCTTCCAACGGAAACATTTGGGTTATCCAAGATAGTGGCAACAAAAGTTCCATTTATAAAATCGATACTACTGCCCAAATTATTGAGACCTTTAAAATTGACCATGCAAAAAATAAGGATTGGGAAGACTTGGCCCAAGATTTTGATGGCAATATTTATATTGGGGACTTTGGCAACAACAACAATATGCGGGAAGATTTGGTCATCTACAAAGTATCCCATGCAGAATTTGGCAAAAAAGAGCCCAATGCCAAAAAGATACGATTTCATTATCCACAGCAAAACAAATTTCCCCCCAAGAGAGATGGTTTACTTTATGATGCTGAAGCCTTCTTTCATTGGAAAGGCTTTCTTTACATTTTTACCAAAAACCGAACACGGCCTTACACAGGGGAAACCTTAGCCTATAGGATCCCAGATATTGAAGGGGACCATAATGCTGAATTTTTGGGGAGTCTGTCCCTCTGCATGGACCAGGACCATTGCTCCGTTACCGGGGCGGATATTTCACCGGACGGGAAGTCCATTGCCCTTTTAAGCTATGGGTTTGTATTTTTGATAACGGATTTTGATCTTCCCAATATTACCAAAGCCCACATAAAAATTATTGACCTTAACTCTTCAACCCAGATAGAATCCATTGGATTTTTGGATAACAGCACTTTGCTACTTGCTGATGAGGAAAACAAGAAAACAGGGCGAAAACTATACCGGTTTAAGCTGAATTGATTTTTTCATCAGAAACCAAACCCTACCCCAAAGGCAAACCGAAGGCCATCCATACTATTGAACAAGCCAAAATTTGCCGTGATGATATCGGTCCCATTGACAAAAAAACCACCTCCATACGAATTGTGCCATTTGCTTGATTCTTCGGAGGGAAGCCAAACCCTTCCATAATCAAACCCTCCATAAATTCCAGGGGTTACGGGCAACACCCCGGTTCGCTGGCTTCTAAAGCTATATCGAATATCTGTGTTTTGATAGAATGCCGTTTTTCCTGTAAACCTTTGGAAACGAAATCCACGAAGACCATTATTTCCTCCTATGCTGGCACCTTGGTA
>JAUICT010000570.1 GCA_030429325.1 Bacteroidia bacterium | reverse complement strand
CAATAACAATATTGTCCGGAACTATTTCAATGTGGATGATGATGCCGACTCTGGAATCAACGAAGCGTTGGACTTGTGGGATGGCCTTTTCGACATTGGGGAGCCCAATCGACATGCCCAGCAGATGCAGCTGAATTATGAACTGCCTTTTAGCAAGTTCCCATTCTTGGATTTTATCAACGCCCAATACACCTACACCAGTAATTTTGATTGGCAACGGGGAGGGGATGCACTCAATGAAGTGGTACAGGAAGAGAATCCAGGTGAGCAAATCAGTACAGTCCAAAATGCCAGTACCCATAACCTAACGGCTAACCTTACCATGCAGCGTTTCTACGACTTTTTGGGGTTGAAAAAACGTAGTGGCAAGGTAACTGCGTCCCAAGCTGCTGTGCGAAGGGACAAGGCGGGCAATCCTGCCAACGACTCTGACGGGGACACACCAAAGAAAACAAGCAAAGGCTTCAATACCATGGTCGATATTCTAACCATGGTGAAGCGCATCAACATAAACTATACGGAAAATAGAGGAACCGTATTGCCGGGATATACCCAGTCAGTTGGGTTTATTGGTACAACACGACCCACAATAGGATTTGTGTTTGGTAGTCAGGCCGATGTGCGTTATGAAGTGGCTCGAAAAGGATGGTTGACAGATTTTTCAGGATTCAACTCGCAATTTATGCAGAATTCCACCAAGCAGTTGAATATAACGGCGACAGCTCAACCTACCCAAGATTTGACAATAGATATCACGGCAGACCGCCAAATTTCAAATAGCCTTCAAGAAAATTTTGAAATTGACATTACTGATTTGGAGAAACCATATAAATCCCTGACACCAAACAATTACGGAAACTTCAGTATTTCTACCGTAATGATCGGTACGATATTCAGTAAGAGCGATGAATTTGATTCCGAAACTTTTGAACAGTTCAAAAAAAATAGGATCACCATAGCCAATCGGTTGGTTTCCGATCGTGGCCAAACCCCGGGAACTTTGGATGATGACGGCTTCCCAGAGCGTTATGGCAAGACACAACAAGAGGTATTGCTCCCGGCTTTCTTTGCGGCATATACAGGACAGGATGTGAACCGGGTAAATTTGGATGCATTCCGACAGATACCCATTCCCAACTGGAACATCAAGTATACGGGATTGATGAAGAACCGTTGGTTTAGGAAGAAGTTCAAGCGTTTTTCTTTGAGTCATGGGTACCGTGCGGCCTATAGTATCAATTCCTTCCAGACCAATTTAACGCGGGAACAATTGATTAACGACGGTATGGACCCCATAGATACCGAGACAGGGGATTTTCTGCCGGAAAATATCATCAACAATGTGGTGTTGACGGATCAATTCAACCCTCTGATGCGGGTGGATTTTGAAATGCAGAATTCCTTTAGCTTTTTGGCTGAGGTACGTACTGATAGGACTCTTTCATTGAGTTTTGACAATAATCTGCTCACGGAGATCAATGGTAAGGAATATACTTTGGGATTGGGATATCGTTTTAAAGACGTACAAATGGTAACCAATATTGGCGGGGAACGTACCCGACTCAAAGGAGATCTAAATCTTAAGGCTGATTTATCCCTTAGGGATAATTTGACCATCATCCGTAATTTGGATATCGATAACAACCAGATTACTTCGGGTCAAAATCTGATGTCCATTAAGTTCACGGCGGATTATGCCTTGAGCAAGAACTTCAATGCACTTTTCTTTTACGACCAT
>JAUICT010000569.1 GCA_030429325.1 Bacteroidia bacterium | reverse complement strand
CATATCCCATACTGGAAGCAAATCCGATTCAACCGAATAGAAAAGTCAACGCTTTTACGCAATCTTATCTTGATCAAGCGCTATTTTTAGATTTTTAATCTTAGACCTATCAACGGAGCTTCTTCAAAAATAAATGCTTCCGAAAGCACATTTACTTTTGAAATAGCATAGTCTTGTGAAAAACCAAAGGCCCAGAACAGACAAACAAATGTCCACATACTGGGCCTTATCATTTTATATATTCCTGTATGGGACAGGATCAATGAACTATTTTTTTGGAGACAAAATCAGCTAATGAGGTTACCGTCCTCATCCCATTCAGCCACAATGTTCCGTTTGCTCTGGTCCACACATTTGGCCAACCACTCGGGCTCGTAGGACACCCCATGCTGATCAAGGACATCTTGGGGAACACCATCCCAAACATTGGGCATATTTCCTTTGTAACCCAGTTCCTCTATCCCAATTTTTGAAGTATAGAATCCTGTCATGGTATGGTTTCTCACCAAAGAGAAGAAGTTCACCTCAAAGGGTCTTTCACTTGAAGGCACATCTGGATCGTAATAGGCAATCCCGTCCAGAATACTTTTTTGCTGTTCTTCCGTGGCTGATTTGAATTCCGTTCCAAATTCGGTATTGCTCTTGTGGTCCAACCACATCAATCCACCCCTAAGATCTACCTGCATTTGCGGTAGGTCCTTGGCCATGAACTCTATAAAGGGCACCACCTCGGCATCTGAAGCACTTTTGAATTCTGCTCCGCCCGGCAATATCAAATCACAAAGCACGGTCATGGTCGCCGCCTCATGGTCATTAAAAAAACGCTCCCGCTCCAACTCGGCCACATGCTCATTTTCCCTATCGGTGCGCCATTTTACCGCTGTAGGGTCCAAAGCGACCTCTTCAACCGGAGTTTCTGCCCCAGGCTTACATCCATTAATGGCCAAACCTCCGGCCACAGAACCCAATACAATCGATTTTAAACTTTTCCTTCTATCCATGATTTACAGGTTTTGTTTTTTCAATTGGTCTACTATATACTCTGAAGCCCTCCATGAGAGTGCCAAAATTGTCCATGTACAGTTTTTGTCGGCTTGGGACACAAACGGCCCTGCATCAACCACAAATACATTGTCTGCATCGTGCAATTGCTGATACTTGTTGGTGACCGATGTCTTAGGATCATCTCCCATACGGGTGGTTCCCACTTCGTGGATGATACGTCCAGGTGTGTGGAGACCGTAATCCGCCTCTTTTCCTGGCTTGCTTCCAAGCACCTCCCCACCAAGATTGGTAAGTATTTGCTCAAAAGTATCGTGCATGTGAATGGCTTGCTTATGCTCATATTCGGACCATTTGTAATGGAAACGCAATACGGGGATACCCCACTCATCGACTGTGTTGGGGTCAATTTCACAGTAATTGTCCTTGTAGGCAATAGACTCACCACGTCCACTTAGGCCCACCAAGGCACCATAGTATTTTTTGGCATCGCTGCGAAGTACATCTCCATATCCACCAACCTTGGTTCCGAAGAATTTATTGAACTCGTTGACATTAAATCCAAAGCCATAACTTGGCATTCCCATACCGCCCCATATTTCAATATGGTAGCCCCTTGGAAAATCCAGTTTGGAGTTATCGCCCCACCAAGGTGAATACACATGCATTCCACCTACCCCATCTTCGTTGTAAGATACCTTTCGGTTCATCAAATCTGGAACGAACGCCATTCTATC
>JAUICT010000568.1 GCA_030429325.1 Bacteroidia bacterium | reverse complement strand
AAGAACATCAAAAGCAATATTGGGATTATTGTGGCTAGGCCCGTTTTACTTTCGCTTTAGACACCATTCAATGGCCCCCAAGAGGTGTTGCCTGAAATCGGGGTCATCATAAGCGGCATCGGTATGCCCCAAGCCGGTATAAAAAGCACGGCCCCCATCATATTCATGGTACCAAGCAATGGGATGGTTAGCTCCGTTCTTACCACCTTTATAACTGGTTTCGTCAAGTTTCATCAAAACCGAAACGCTAGGATTCAATTCCTTAAAATTGTACCATTCATCAAAATGCATCCAAACATTGTTCAGGTGGGTTGTGGACGGATGGGATGTATCAACTATATCAATTTTGGCTTCCTGTTGTTCCGGATGACTCTCAAAATAACCTCCTACCAACTTTCCATACCAAGGCCAGTCGTACTCGGTATCCGCTGCGGCATGGATTCCCAAATAACTGCCTCCATTTTTAATATATCCCTCAAAGGCTTTCTGTTGGGCATCATCCAAAACCTCTTCCGTAGTGCTCAGAAAGACCACCAATTTGTAGTTCCTCAGATTTTGAGGGTTAAAGTCCGTCCCTGAATCCGTCTGAAGCGCTATAAATCCATTCTGCCTTCCCAACTCCCGTAAGGTCTGCACCCCTTTTTCAATGGAAGCATGCCTATATCCTGTGGTTTTGGTAAAGACCAAGACTAGTTCGGGCATTTTGACATTTTGGGCTTCTTCTGAACTTGGGGCATCTTGTGCGGAAATGTGCAAAGCAAAGCTTATCAAGAAAAGGGACAATAAGAGGGTTTTCATTTTATGTTATTTATGCGTTTGAAGTTAAGTATTTTTTGGGGGTAGTGCCATATTTCTTTTTGAAGGAAGCGATAAAATGACTGGCCGTGCTATACCCCACTTTTAAGCCCACTTCATTCACATTATGCTTTCCGGTTTCCAACATTTTTCGGGCATACTCCATTTTGTAGTCGAACAAAAACCCATAAACCGAATCCCCATAAATCTGCTTGAACCCTTCTTTCAGTTTTTTCAAACTCAATCCAATTTCTTGGGAAAGCTCGGCCAAGGTAGGCGGCTCCGCCATCCGTGAAATCATGATTTCCTTGGCCATTCTAATGCGCCGCACATTGTCCTCATCGGCCAAAAAGGGACATTGCTCCAGATCGGCATCCTCGGTTTTATTAAAATAAAGGGATATCAGCTCATATACCTTTCCTTTGATATACAATTGTTTGATGGAAGGATGCAAATTGTAATTCATTAACTGACTGAGTACAACAGCAATGGCAGGTGATACCATTTCTTGGGAATAGTATTTTTTCTCCTTGTTCTCACCGCTCAAAAAAGGGATATACTCCGCCTCATTGGAAAAAAGGGAATGGAACTTTCGTATGGTCATTACCACAGACAGCAACCAAGAGTGGGGAGAAACTATGAGATTCAAGGGCAAATCCTTTTGCGTATTGTAGAGCAGCAAAGAGTTTTCTTCCGTTACTTCCAAATGATAGTTTCCCTCATTAAAATTAAAACGGGTTTTGCCTTTCAAACAAAAATGGAACTGTATAAATGAGCTGTCGATTTCCCGCTCTACCGTTTGCAATTCTTGTGTATCGTTCTGAATCTTAAGGATATAAAACCCATCTTCTACCAGAATTTCATCATAGGAACCTTTGGCGATATTTTTCATGACCGAATCGAATTAAGTCTTTACTTTTTTTCAATTTAGAATGACTCTAAATT
>JAUICT010000070.1 GCA_030429325.1 Bacteroidia bacterium | reverse complement strand
AAAGAAGTTGACTATTTTCTTAAGGTCGATGGCGCAGATGAAGCCACCTTGGAACAAAAGGTCAAGGCCATCAATAAAATAACAAAGGTAGTTACAGCTTATCCAGTAGAAGCACATACCTTAAAATCAAAAAGAAATCTAATCTTTTAAAAATGCCAAGTAGAAAGAAGACTAAAATTGTAGCAACGTTAGGCCCAGCAACCAGCAAGAAAGAAACCCTTAAGGCAATGATAGAGGCTGGCGTTGATGTTTTCAGGATAAATTTTTCGCATGCTTCCTATGACGATGTTACGGAACGTATCAACATGATACGGGAGTTAAATGAGGAATTGGAGGTAAATACATCCATACTTGCAGATTTGCAAGGCCCAAAACTTAGGGTTGGGGTCATGGGAGGCGAGGCCGTGGTTGTACCTGGCGACGAAGTCACCTTTGCCACTGGAGAACCTTTCGAGGGCACCGCCCAAAGGGTATACATGAACTATCAAAACTTCCCACAGGATGTAAAGCCTGGCGAACGCATCCTTTTGGATGATGGAAAATTGATTTTTGAAGTCAAATCAACCAACGGAAAGGACGAGGTCAAAGCTACGGTAATTCAAGGAGGGCCCTTAAAATCGAAAAAAGGGGTCAACCTTCCCAATACCAGCATTTCGTTGCCGGCCCTTACCAAGAAGGACATTAAAGATGCCATATATGCCATAGAGCACCAAGTAGATTGGATTGCCCTATCTTTTGTGAGGCATAGCCAAGATCTCATGGACCTCCAAGAACTGGTGAACAAGCATTCTGATCATAAGATCCCTATTATTGCTAAGATTGAAAAGCCCGAGGCCGTTGATAATATTGATAAGATTGTGGCCTATTGTGATGGTCTTATGGTCGCACGGGGCGATTTGGGAGTTGAGGTGCCGGCCCAAGAAGTTCCATTAATTCAAAAGAAGTTGGTGCTCCAGGCCAAAAGGGCTAGAATCCCTGTAATTATTGCTACACAAATGATGGAAACCATGATCACCAGCCTTACACCAACCCGTGCTGAGGTAAACGATGTGGCCAATTCCGTAATGGATGGAGCTGATGCCGTAATGTTGTCTGGAGAGACTTCGGTAGGGAACTATCCCGTTCAAGTAATTGAAAAAATGGCCAGTATCTTGACCAGTGTAGAAAATTCAAGCTTGATCAAGGTCCCTCAGAACCCACCTCATATCCGCACCAAAAGATACATTACCAAGTCGGTTTGTTATCATGCAGCGTTAATGGCCAATGAAATTCAGGCCAAAGCCATTTCAACTTTGACAAATAGTGGGTATACGGCTTTTCAGATATCGGCTTGGAGACCAAGTGCCCATATTTTGGTGTTTACGTCCAATAAAAGAATACTCACCCAACTGAATCTATTGTGGGGTGTTAAGGCGTTTTATTATGATCGATTTGTTTCCACGGATGAAACTATTGAAGATGTAAACCGAATTGCCTGCAAAAAAGGATTTTTGGATGTTGGGGACATGTTAATTAGCTTGGCCGCCATGCCCATTAAGGACAAGGGAATGGTGAACACCCTTCGGGTGAGCGAGATAGAAACCTGCTCGTTTTAATACAAGTATCCCGACACAGAAATATAAATTATTGAAAAATCCCAGATGCCGTGGCGCCCATGGTTTCTGGGATTTTTGCTTTATAGTATGTAAGTATGGTTCAGAACAGTAGACTAAACGGGCATAACCTCATTTTAGTTCCAATTTACAAATGGTCTACGAATTCAAGGATGCAAAATTAGGAGCCATGCTCAGGCTTGTGGAAGATATTAAAAACGATTGTCCAAAGCATTCCCCAATACCCAACAACATTAAATTTTTATGGAACAGGAATGAGGCTCCCCTTACTATTATGGTAGATGGGATGGCGTTGGAGCTACTGCCCAACCAAATGGTAACGGTCACCTACCTACAACATGTTTCCTATGCCAAAACGGAATTGCCACTCTCCGCCATTTTTTTCAACAGGGAATTCTATTGCGTCTTTGATCATGACAGCGAGGTTTCTTGTAATGGGATTTTGTTTTTTGGCACCCAGGATTTGCCCATTGTAACCATCCAGAATGAAGAGCTGCGCAAATTCAATCTTTTGTACGACATGTTTGTTGAAGAGTTTTCAACCCCGGACAATATTCAGGGAGAAATGCTCCAGATGCTCTTAAAACGGCTAATTATTATGACCACCCGGTTGGCCAAGGAACAACTCATTGTAAAAACTTTGGGCAACGACCAAATCGATATCATCCGAAGGTTCAATTATCTGGTGGACCTTCATTTTAAGACCAAAAGAAAGGTAAGTGAGTATGCCGAAATGTTGTACAAATCCCCCAAGACTCTTTCCAACCTTTTTTCCATCTATAACCAAAAGTCGCCCCAACAAATCATCTTGGACCGTATTGTCTTGGAGGCCAAACGCCTCATAAACTATACGGATAAACAGAATCAGGAGATTGCCTATGATCTTGGATTCAATGACCCTGCCCATTTTAGCCGATTCTTCAAGAAAATGACCCAAATGACCCCTTCCGAGTATAGGGAAAACCAGCTGTTCCCGGCCTAAGGGAAAAATGGGCAAGTCCTCGGGAAATTGTTCCTAACACCTACCTGCCTTTTCGCAACATCTTTGCACTGTAATTTAAAACAAACCAAGGATGAAGTATTCAGGAAATACCCTTTTCAATCTAATCGAAATTTTCAGAGCACCACAAAAAAGAGTGGTTCAGGCTGTAATTGCCAACAATCATTGTGAGCAAAACCACCATCACGATTTCTATTGTGATACGGAAAGACCCTTTGTACAAAATAGATAATCAAATAATAATTCATTTAAATTTTTTTTAGATCATGAGCACATTTAATGTACCCAAAAGAGAAGAAGTAAGCGGAGCCAATCAGGCCATTTTTGACAACTTGGAAAAGGCTTTGGGCTTTGTTCCCAATCTATATGCTACCTATGCCTATTCCGAAAATGCACTGGGCAATTATTTAACCTTTGCCAATGGCAAGACCTCTTTGAAGGCCAAAGAAAAAGAAGTGGTAAACTTGGCTGTTAGCGAAGTGAACAACTGTCTATATTGTCTATCGGCCCATACCGCCATTGGAAAAATGAACGGTTTTACGGAAGATCAAATTCTGGAGTTGAGAGCGGGGAAAGCCTCTTTTGATGCCAAGTTGGATGCTTTGGCAAAATTGGCCAAAAACATTACGGAGAACAAAGGCGCTACCGATGCCAGTGTTTTGGATAATTTCTTTGCTGCCGGATGGACCAAGGAGAACCTAATCGATACCATTTTGTTGGTGGGAGACAAGACTATTTCCAACTATATCAACAACACCATGGATGCTCCTATTGATTTTCCCGTAGCACAACCATTGTCGGAGGTGGAAGCCTAAGATGCTGTAATTAGTTTAAGTGTAAAAGCCTTTTCAAGTTTTTGGAAGGGCTTTTTTAGTCCACATCAATACCTGCATAAAGGGAGGGTGCGATGCTTTTGGCCATAAAAATAGGCCAGTCATTTTTAAAAAGGTGGCTTTCGGTAATGGCGCTGTCATATAAAAGATAAAGCCCACTGGATATTCTTTCGATTTCCGCCTTGGAGAGATTGGGAATGTTACTGCCCACCACTTCACCCAGGAAAAGCAACAGTTCCTTTTTTTGTTTTTGGATCACTTCAAGTATTTTTTTCTCTTTTGGTGAAAGCTCTCCTAAAGTCTTGAGTCCCCAGCACCCATAAAATTGATCTTCCCGGTATAAATCTTGGAGGAAATCAAAAATGGCCAAGAGCTGGTTCTTTCCTTTTTTTCTTCGATCCACAAACTCTTTGAGGGATGCTATGAAGGCATCATGTCTAAACTTCAAATAGGCGATGCAGATATCTTCCTTGGATTTAAAATGACTATAGAGCGTAGCCTTGGCAATACCACTTTTAGCTATGATTTCATTAACTCCTGTGGAATGGTACCCATTGATATAGAATAAATTACTTGCTGTTTCTATAATTTTGTTGTGTATACTTTCCATCATTACATAAATATAGACAAAAGACCGGTCTGTCTAGTGTTTTTTAATCATTTTTTAGCATAGTGCTATGCAAGACAATACATTTTCATCACTAGTTTTGCCTTTTTAAAGAAATTGCGTGATTCTAGACTTATTAATTGCCATGTTTTGGAGCTTGTCTCCTTTTGGTGAATCGAAAGTAGGGATACCTTATGGTATTGGAAGGGGAGTGAACAGCTATGTGGTATTTGTGGCCTGTTTTTTATCCAATCTTTTGGTGTTTCCTATGATGATGTTCTTTTTGGAAAACATCAATCGGCATTTGGTCAAATGGAGACCCTATAAAAAATCTGCACTATTTGTAGCCCGAAGGGCAAAGACCGGTACAGCGGACAAAGTTCAAAAATATGGTTTCTTTGGACTGGTTCTTTTTGTTATGATTCCGTTACCGGGTACAGGTGTCTATGCCGGAAGCATTGCTTCGTATTTACTAAAGATTGAAAAAAAGCAGGCTTTTTTAGCCAATGCCCTTGGCATATTTCTGTCATCACTCATCATTTATGGGGTTACGGTACTATCTGTGAAGTAGGCTTAGAAATCAAATTTTAACTGAACGGATACGATTTCTTTTTCTGGAACCTTCTTTTGTTTTTCGGTATTGAGATTGGCCAATGAAATGCCCAATAAACGCACTGAATTCTCCAGAGAGGATTGATACAGGAGTTCTTTGGCAGTTTCTAGAATAAGTTCTTTGCTTGCAATAAAATAGGGAAGGGTCTTGCTTCTGGTCTGAAGGGTAAAGTCGCTGTATTTGATTTTCAAGGTCACGGTTTTTCCGGCGATTTTGGATTTTTGAAGCCTTCTTTCCAACTCTGCAGCAATGTTCTCCAACTTTTCCAGCATAAAGATTTCACTGCTCAAGTTTTCAAAAAAGGTACGCTCAGCTCCTACAGATTTTGGAATCCGATGGGGCTTTACGGTACTATGGTGTATGCCACGGACCACATAATAGTAGTACTTGCCGCTTTTTCCAAATGTCTCATCCAAAAATTCCAATGATTTTTGCTTTAGGTCTTTCCCGGTAAAAATGCCCAAGCGGTACATTTTTTCTGCGGTTACCTTACCCACTCCATAGAATTTGCGAATATCCAGATCTTCCAAAAACTGGATGACCTCTTCGGGATTTACCGTTTTTTGGCCATTGGGTTTGTTGTAGTCACTGGCCACTTTGGCAATGAATTTATTTATGGAAATTCCAGCCGATGCCGTAAGCCCGGTTTTCTCCAAGATTTTTTGACGGATTTCCTTGGCAATCAAGGTAGCGGATGGATTTCCTTTTTTGTTTTCGGTCACATCCAAATAAGCTTCGTCCAAGGAAAGGGGTTCCACGAGGTCCGTATATTCAAAAAAGATGCTCCGAATTTGATAGGAAACCTCTTTGTAGCGGTCAAACCGGGGTTTTACAAAGATTAAATCCGGACAATTCCTTTGGGCAATGTATCCGGCCATGGCACTCCGAACCCCAAATTTACGGGCTTCATAGCTGGCAGCGGAAACAACACCCCGCTTTGAGCCGCCGCCCACGGCAATGGGTTTTCCCTTCAGCTCGGGGTTATCGTGCTGTTCCACTGAGGCATAGAACGCATCCATGTCCACATGAATGATTTTTCTTAAGGGAAAATCAAAATCCATACTCAAATTTAGGGTATATTTAGTTTGATGGAACACTTGGAAATAGAGCGAAAGTTTTTGGTGACCTCCGACGCATATCAACAAGAGGCAACATCGAGCACCCGCATAGCACAAGGCTTTTTGAGTACGGACCCCCAAAGAACAGTTAGGGTTCGAATCATGGGAAACCAAGGTTTTTTGACCGTCAAAGGAGCCAGTAATGCGTCCGGCACCTCACGATTTGAATGGGAAACCGAAATCACTGTGGCCGAGGCGACCAATCTTATTGATTTGTGCAAGGATGTGATTTTGGAAAAAGTGCGTTATACGGTGCCTTTGGGCAACCATGTGTTCGAGGTGGATGAATTTTTGGGGGAAAATAAGGGGCTGGTAGTTGCTGAGGTAGAACTACAGCATGAAGATGAGTTTTTTAAAAGACCTAGCTGGTTGGGGGAAGAAGTCACCGGACTTAAAGAATATTATAATTCGCAACTAAGTCAAAAACCATTTTCAGAATGGTAGACCATAAAAGACAAAGAACAATTAATCTGGTGAGCTTGGTGCTGGCCTTGGCGGCCATTTTCAGTGATTATTTGGGATATAGGACGCTCTATGTATTCTTAAAACCGCTGACCACCATTTCCATATTGGCGCTCTTGTTTTTTATTCCAAAGGGAGGGTTGACGAAGTTTACCAAGCTTATCCTTGTGGCCTTGATTTTTTGTTTGATGGGCGATGTGCTTTTGCTCAATCAAGCGTATTTTGTTTTCGGATTGGTGGCGTTTTTACTGGCACATATTCTCTTTATTGTAGCATTTATCAAACACAAGGGTTTTTGGTTCCATTGGGTTTCGTTTGTGATTCTTTTCTTGATAGGAGGAGCTATTTTCTTTTGGTTAAAACCAGATTTAGGAGACTTCATGGTACCTGTTCTGTTCTATGTTTTGGTGATAACTTCAATGGCATGGCAAGGAATAGGCTTATATCTAAGGGACAAGGCAAAGGCATACGCGTGGATAGCGTGGGCTGTGCTATTTTTCATGCTTTCGGATACCTTGCTGGCCATTAATAAATTCAAAGCACCATTTGACTATGCCAGTGTTCTTATTTTGGTAACATATTGGCTTAGTATTGCTTTGATTGCCAATGCTGCTTATAACATTGGTTTGGGAGAAAAACAAAAGGTTGTTCCAAACTAATTTTTTTACAAAGGCTTATTGGCTAGTACATGTTTAATAAAATTGGAAACTTTGTTCATTCCCTTCCCTTCGGAGGTATCCATATTGGACAATATTATGACGGTGATTTCATCATCTTCAAAATACATTAGCTCGCACTGAACCCCATACCATCCCCCAGTATGTCCAACTATGGTTTGCTCAAACCGTTTATCCACAGATATCCCATACCCATAATTTGTATAGTACCCATTGACCAATGGAGACATCATCCGTTTGGTTGTAGTCTCAGATATGAAATCATAACTTCTTAACGCATCGAAGAACTTAAGAAGGTCTTCTGCTGTGGAAAAATAAAATCCTGCTGGATTAGCCTTGCTAAGATATGGGTCGTTTTTAGAAAAATGTGTTGCTTCACCAAAGTAGCTGGTATACCCATTTGCTTTGTTTTTAACAATTGAATCTATGGGGACTGCCAATGTTTTATCCATTCCGGCTTTGCTAAAGACAAGGTCATTCAAATAGTGATAATAGTTTTTTCCGCTGAGTTCTTCAATCAAAAGGCCAAGCAACATATAACCTGATCCACTATACGAATATTGTGACCCAGGAGAAAACAGTAGTGAGTCTTTGGCAAATAAAGGGAGGTAATCTTCCAGACTCTTTAAATTTAATTTCCCCAAGGTTTTAAAATCGTTTACCAAGAAATTGTTCAAGCCCGAAGTATGGGTCAACAGTTGATGGGCGGTTACGGAATCGCGTACTGTTTTATTGGGAAAAGAAGGTAAATACTTGCCAATTGGGGTATGTAGATCCAAGAGTCCATTGTCCACAAGTTGCAAAGTGGCAACAGCTGTCATTGTTTTTGTTATCGATGCAATATTGAAATAGGTATTAACTTGATTTTTAATTTCAAACTCCAAGTTGGAATAGCCATATGCTTTCTTAAAAATGGTGCTGTCCTTTTCTGCAATTAACACTACCCCTGAAAACTCAGGATAGGATAGTTTAGTGAGATAAGTGAGTATGGTTTCTTTCTTTATGGCTTCGGCCTGAGGAAAAGTCAAGTGGGGCAACACTAAAAAAAGGAATGGGATAAAATATATTTTTCTCATTTTATTCCAAGTAAATCAGCTTAATATATTCAATTTTTTATCTATTCCAAAATGATATTAAGCAAGACATTGGTGTCACCAGCCATGGCTTGAGTATTGTGTGCAGTACCACTGGGCAGATATTTAAATAGGCCCTAAATCTTTGGCCAAATTTTCAATCTCTTTATGAAAACCTTGGCATGTTGTAGCAGGGTTTGGCAGTAGTACCCAATAAGTTTAATTCAATATTAACGCCAGAATGGGGTGAAAGGCGGTTCAATAATTTTCGCTGGGGCAGTTTTGAAGATATTCCAGGGTAAGGATTCCCCGTAAGTGGTTAACAATAATGTGGTCCAGTAATTCTTGGGCACTGTATTCCTCAAAAAGATTGGCTTTTGAATAGACA
>JAUICT010000567.1 GCA_030429325.1 Bacteroidia bacterium | reverse complement strand
GAAGGTTTTGGATGGAGGAAGGATTTCCATTGGAGCACTATCCTTGGGAGTGGCCAAAGGAGCCTATGAGGCTGCTTTGAAGTATTCCAAAGAACGAACCCAATTTGGCAAGCCCATTTGTGAATTTCAAGGTATATCCTTTAAATTGGCAGATATGGCTACCGAAATCGAGGCTTCGGAACTATTGCTCCATAAAGCAGCGTTTCTGAAAAATGAAGGTCGGCCTATGACCAAACTCGGAGCCATGTGCAAAATGTACGCATCGGAAGTATGTGTAAAAGTGGCCAATGAGGCGGTGCAAATCCATGGAGGTTATGGGTATACCAAAGATTTCCCAGTTGAGAAATTTTACCGTGATTCCAAGCTTTGTACCATAGGGGAAGGTACCACTGAAATCCAAAAAGTGGTGATTTCCAGAAATATTCTCAAATAATTTGTTTGGTAACTAGTATTTAGGTGTATATTTGCACTCCAAAATTCTAAAAGAAAGGAGGTTGTAGCCCATGTTAATTATACCAGTAAAAGAAGGAGAAAACATCGATAGAGCTTTAAAGCGTTTCAAGCGTAAGTTTGATAAGACCGGGACCATGCGTCAGTTGAGAAGCAGACAGCAGTTCACAAAACCTTCCGTAAGGCGTAGAGCCGAAATCCAGAAAGCACAGTACATTCAAGGCTTGAGGGACCAAGAAGAAGTATAAGCTCTTGAATAGAACATATACAGTATCCCGTTTCATTTTTGGAACGGGATTTTTTGTTTTTAGGGACTTCGCAAATGTATTTGGTATACCTTTGAGGTATGTCTGTTGGAGCCTTTACATCCTATCTACGTTTGGAAAAGAATTATTCCGAACATACGGTCAAGGCTTATGAACGGGATATTGAAGAATTTTCCATGTTTTGTAAGCAAGATCATCAAATGGAATCCATAGACTCCATGGATTATCCCATTATCCGAAATTGGATCGTGTCCTTATCCAATACAGGGCTATCCAACAGGTCTATCAACAGAAAAATATCCTCACTCCAAGCCTATTACAAGTTTTTAATGAAAATAGGTGAAATAAAGGGTACGCCATTGTCCAAACACAGAGCACTCAAAACAGAAAAAAAAGTGGAAGTGCCCTTTTCGGAACCGGAAATGGATAGAATCCTGTCGGAAATACCTTTTGAGGATAATTTTGAAGGGATGCGGGATAAACTCATCATAGAGCTTTTGTATACGACAGGAATGCGTAGAACAGAGCTTGTGAACCTGAATCTTGAGGCAGTGGATTTTTCCAATACAACATTAAAGGTTTTGGGAAAAAGAAACAAAGAACGGATTCTTCCGCTACTACCTGCCACAGTTGAACTGATTAAGGAATACATGGTTTGCCGTTCCGGGTTGGAAAAAATAGAAGATCCTGCATTTATTTTTCTTACCAAAGAAGGAGCTAAAATTTATGAAACACTTGTTTATCGTATCATAAATAAGTATTTTAGTTTAGTGTCTCCCAAGGTAAAAAAGAGCCCACATATATTAAGGCACACCTTTGCAACACACTTGCTTAACCGGGGGGCAGATTTAAATTCGGTTAAAGAGTTATTGGGCCATTCAAGTTTGGCTTCAACTCAGGTCTATACGCACAACAGTATAGCAGAACTAAAAAAGGTTCACCAAAGGGCCCACCCTAGGAACAAGAAGTGAAATTCTTGTATTGTTTAACTTCGCTGTCGCTTGACAGTACTAAAATCATATCTTA